>NZ_JBJUDF010000305.1:0-5487 GCF_046067725.1 Planktothrix sp. | reverse complement strand
TCTTTGTTCAGAAAAATAGAACTGTCTAACCGAGTAAAGCCCTACATTGTAAAGGTTTTTACTCAATCTACACAGTTCTCTCAAGGCAAGGAACTCTTGCTTACTGAGGTCACGAATTTGACATTTTTGAGTCAGATACATTAATTAGTCCTCTGTCTACAGCTATTATATAGCGAAAGTAGATTTTGGTGTTGACAATCTAATAACTAGGCGGCTAAAGCCGCTAATCGGTTTTCCTCCTGGCTCTGAAGATACAAGGTTTCCAACCTCTAGGAGTTTTTTATGAAAATAGAGTTACAAACGCTCTATCAGAGTAAATAGGGGTTGTTTGGCTCAACCTTTAAGAGTTACACTCTATAGACGAATCTCCCGCATCTGATGAAAGCAGATTGGGGAGAGCGTCAATCTTAGAATGAGCTATGGTGTAAAAACTGACCCAGCTTGGTCTGTACCAAGTTTTAGGGGAAATTTTACCCCAATCGCCATTTTCGCGCGTGGTGCCTTCATCGGAGTCAGATTGTGAAACTCGGACACAGGCTGCGTGGGTATGAGTGGCGGAATAGCTGAATGAGCAGATAAATAAGAGGTTAATCACGAATGGGGACACAGGACAATCAACCGCCACCCTTTGGATCGGGAGAAACCAGACCCGCAGACGAAATCCTCAGTTCGGTGATGCAGGAGTTAGAAGCGTTCCATTGCCAAATGAAGGAACAGATGTCTCAGGACATTCAACGACTCCAAGCGGATAAGCTTCGCTTAATTGAGGATATTGAAAGCCTGCAAATGGAATATCGACGACTGCAATCCCAGCAGTTCCAAGCATTGTCTGATCGTATTCCTCCTAATCCAGCTTGGCTGAAACAACTGACCCAAATTGTTGCTCGTAATGTAGAACAAGCCTTAATTGCACGGATCAATCAAATTAAAGCAGCCAGTGATTCACCGTTATTAGCCAGTGATCCGAGTGGATTTGTTCCTCTGTCTGATCCCAACGATGAAAATATTAGTAATCGAGAGCTAGAAGCGGTTTTGGAAACAAGCCTTAACCATACATTCCAAGCATTACAACAAGAATTAAATCACTACCAAAGTGACCTGTCTCGACGCTTGAACAATATGCAAACTCTTGAACAGCAAGTGGAAACTTTGCTGGAAACCATTATTGTTCGTTTGCAACAGCAAGCAGAAATTCCAACACTCCCAGGAGATAATCAGCCACGGGAACTTTCAGGCTCCATTCTCAGTCGCGCACTTCCAGCAGCAAAGGTTGCATCGACTCAACAACGGCAAGCCCCGGTACTAGAGCAGAAGTCCTCAAATTCGGTGCAATTTGGCTTATTTTTGGCGTTGCTATCGGCTGTATCCCTGTCGTTATTTAACGTCTGTCTCAAGATTCTTCTCAAAGGTCCTGCGCCCCGTGAAATCTTTGGTCTGTTTTCACTCGAAGGGATTATCGCTCCAGGGATTGGAAATTCCTTATTAATTTTGTTACTCCGCCTGATTGTGGTCATGGCACTGATGCCTATGGTGGCAACGTTCCTGTATCCTCCAGTGTGGACAGATTTGCGACGCTTTTGTTACTCTGGTGATCGTCGCTTAATGTTGAAGGTTATTGGGAGTGGATTTTTCTTATTTTTATCCCAAGTTGCTATCTATGTAGCCATTGGTGAAATTCCCACCGGAATTGCAATTACGATTTTCTTTATTTATCCGATTGTCACGGTGATCGCCTCTTGGGCTTTATTTGGAGATCGACCGACATTAATCCGAGTGATGGCGATGATTACGATTTTGGCTGGCGGTATTCTTTGTTTACCAGCCCCAAATCCAAATATAGCGATGGGAAATGTACAGTTAGGGGTCATAGCGTCTATCTGTGCGGGTGTCGCCTTTGCAGGTTTTACCTTACTCACACAAATTGCAACCACAAAACTTCATCCCATCCCTTTTACCTTGGTTAACTTTGCGACAGTTTTTGTGTTTTCAGCCCTGAGTTTAATGGTATTACCGGAAAACTTAGGAGTTCGTCTGGAACCTGGAGTTTGGAACAGTTTAATCATTGGGGGTGTTGTGTTAGGGGTTCTAACTCTATCCAGTTATTTATTAAACAATTTTGCCGTTCGTTTGACGGGTGCAGCTTTAGCCTCGATTATCGGAACAACCGGGCCTGCGTTAACGGCGTTATTTGCTTTCTGGATTATTGGTGAGGCGATTAAACGGCAACAAATCTACGGAATGGCTTTTGTGATTTTGGGTGTGGGCGCCATTGGTTTTGAACGCTGGATCGCCACCAAACGTAAAGCCAGCTAGATATTAATCGTAGAGGGTGGACAGTAGACGGTTGAGTCTTGACCGTTTGGCAACAAGTGCTTACTGATGTCGGCTATTAACCGTAAACCGTTAACAGACAACACTTTATCATTGGGAAAATACCCCTGTTCCTCTTAAAACATCCAGAAACGCGAAAACAGCGGGAACATGGAAACCATTTGACCAGATGGCCGCACCAATCACTCTTTCTAGCGGAACAGGTAAGGCTCTCACTTGTACTGTTTGGGGAATGGGTAAAGCGGCTAAACGGGGTAATATGGCGGCTCCTAAACCTTGAGCTACCATGCTAACAATCGTTGAATCTTCTTTAATTTGATAGGCAACTTTTAACGATTGTCCCCATTTAGCCCAATGTTCCCGCACCGCCGAGGTACATTCAGCATAATTGAATAATATAAAAGAGTAGGTCGAGAGTTCTTCCCAGGTTAAGGTGTTGGGAATTTCAGCGATGGTGCTTGGAAGCAAAACCACATATTCATCTCTGGCGATTTCCCAGGTTTGAAATTCTTCAGAACGGGGTAAGGGAAGTAACCCAATATCGACTTGACCCGTGCGTAGCACTTGTTCGATCCCTAATGGATCAGTTTCAGTAATGCTGAGTTCTACATCAGGAAAACGGTTGCGAAATAAGGCAACTTTTGAAGGGAGGATATGGGTTGCGGCACTACGGAAAGACGCAACTCGAATTTTGCCCCGATGTAAACCCTTTTCTAAGTTGACTTCATAATTAATTTTCTCTCGGAGTTCTAAGATTTTACGGGCGTGTAACATCACCCGTTCTCCAATTAAGGTGGGACGAGCACCAAACCGTCCTCGCAGCAGTAAGGGTACACCGAGTTCATCTTCTAAAGAAGCGATCGCTCGACTGACCGCAGATTGAGAGATACTTAAACTCAATGCTGCTTCTGAAAAGCTTCCCAATTCTGATACCGCCAGTAAAATTTCCAATTGGTCAATGTTCATCTTCGTTAAGCCCTTAGCGATTAGCTGTGAGCTTCTATATTCTGGACACACACTTTGAAGTAGCCCGTATAAAAAATAAAATTGTAGGATCTGTAAGCTAAGGGTACTCAGCCCTAAATCGGATCAGGATTATTTTACTCTCTAGTTCAGTTTTTCTGAAAACGTTGAGTAAACTTTAATAAACTAAATTGTATTATAGTAAATTTTAATCGCTTTGACCCTGGGAACGGTTATAGTAGACTTAGCATCATTCATTAAGATGACCGAAATATTTATATTAAGCTGTTCATGAGTCTATGTCTAAATTTGACTTTTCAAATTCAAAAATAGGATGGATATATTTATCATTTTCAAGTTTATTATTGATTGTGTTTGCCATCGGGTTTTTTCACTTTGATAATACAATTCGTCGCGGTCAGCAAGCTCAAGGTCGATCAATTTTAAGAAGTTTAATTCAGAATCAGAATAAACAATTTAGAAACTACGGTAAATTTACTCCTAACTTAGAAAACCTATATCGAGGAACTTCAAAAGGTATTGGAACTTATCAATTTAAAATGACGGTGGCATCGGATCGGGTATTTTTTGAAGCGATTCCGATTACTTGGCGTCGCGTTAGTTATTCTGGGGCAATCTTTAAGATTAATAACAATCAATCGGTTATCTTAGTGGGAGGAATTTGTAAAAGCCCTCGCTCTACCTTTACTGCTCCAACTCCTATTCAGCCACCCTTTCCCAACTTTTATCAAGTTCGTTGTCCCATTGATGCTGAATTGATGGAATCTATGAAATTTCTGGATTAAAATTAGAGAGATATTGTCATGATTTTCAGATTTATACTTGACTTTTCTAGCCTTTGACTCAATCTTTACCACACTAAGTAGGGAAGAACTGACCCAGAATTGCAAAAAAAGTTTTCAAAAGGGGGTGACAGGTAAGGATGGCTGTGCTATATTAGTAACTTGGCTGCGAAATTAACTGCAGCAGTGTTAATAAGCGGATGTGGCGGAATTGGTATACGCGCACGTTTGAGGGGCGTGTGGGCTTCCCTTGCGAGTTCGAGTCTCGCCATCCGCATTGACCTATTAAACAATAGAATTTACCTTCTCGTCAGACTTTCACAGCACAAAAACATCTCCGGAATTTTATTCTGCAACACGAAAGTCAACATTCTGAAACGATCGCCTTCGTTTTACAATTACAACATTTAGCAACGGGAACCTATAAACCCACTACCATTTCCAACTGCACTATAAACATATCTTAACTGAATCCATCTCCTACCTTAATCAAGATTCCTCCTGGAGAATTTACAACGGGGAGTAGCGCACCAGAAGCGTTTGATAATGAAAGACCTGCTCATCAACGCTATTTAGAAAGCTATTGGATTGAACGTTATCCGGTTACCTGTGGACAGTATCGAGCATTTATCAAAGCCCAAGGCTACCAAAATTCTCAATGGTGGTCAACGGCAGGTTGGCAATGGTTACAACAAAACCCTGTTCATCAACCCCTTTATTGGTTAGATGATCCTATCTATTAACATCATCCAGTTTGCGGGGTGAGTTGGTATGAAGCAGAAGCCGATTGTAACTTTGTCGGGAAGCAATTACCCACCGAAACTGAATAGGAAAAAGCAGCCTCCTGGAATACAACAGATCATATCCAACAATCCTATCCTTGGGGAGAGGCAAAACTGACTTCCGAATCCTGTAATTGTAATCAAAGCCAATCCCAAACTACTGCCGTAAACGCTTATCCCAATGGCATTAGTGCCTATGGTCTTTACGATACCCTAGGTAACGTTTGGGAATGGACATCCAGTATTTTTGAGGGTTACGAAGGATTCCAACCTTGTCCTTATTATGGGTATTCTCAAGTTTACTTTGATGGTCAACACCGAATTTTAAAACGAGGCAGTTGGGCTACCCGTTCCTGGGCCATGCGATGTAGCTTCCGCAATTGGCATCATCCCCACGTTCGACAAATTTTTGCTAGATTTCGCTGTGCTTCCAGTTAAATGATCAGGTTCTCCTGAATTCGGAGAATCTCAAACTCCTTCGGAGCAAGGATTCTCAAAAAAGGAAAAAAAAGTTGGAAAAAGGGGTTGACAAACCCGTGAAGGTTAGATACATTGGTAAATGCGCTTGAGAGACGAAAGGAACGAGAGCGCACCGAACCTAGAAAAAA
>NZ_JBJUDF010000304.1:0-14744 GCF_046067725.1 Planktothrix sp. | reverse complement strand
AATATCATCACGGGTTAAATCAGACCATCCCTTAACCCCAAGATTCGGATCTCTAACGACTAAAGCAGCAACGGATTTATGCACGATTGACTCATTAGGTAGTTCCTGTTCCCAACCGGGTTGGATGAGTCCGGCTTTCTCGATTTTTGCCGTATCTCCCGCTAAGGCTAAAGCCACCACATCGGCTTCGAGTCCATCAATCACAGCACGGGTTTGTGAACCTGAACCGCCATAGCTTTGCTCAAATTCTACAGTCTGCCCGGTTTGGGCTTTCCACTGTTCTGCAAACTTCGGAATGATTTTTTCATAAGCACTTTTAGTCACCGCGTAGGAAACCAAGGTGAGTTTAATCGGTTTGTTGGCTTGGGCTTGGGGTGCTGGATTCTGCGTGGTGTTGGGTGATGAATTACTGGCGGTGTTGGGTGAAGAGCAAGCGACGACGATCCAGTTAAGCGCCAGTCCGGTGAGAACACAACCGACCAATTGAGCAGAGGCACGTATTTGCATTGTCAAACTCCTGAAATTGGGATGAAATTCATTTACACAGCTTTTTATTTTTTACTGTGGTTTGATTCTAGCTCAAACTTATTTGAATTTCAATACATTTGTATTCAAAAATTTGAAGACTTGAGTTTGTAATCAAATGCCGTTGCCATGTCAAGATAAAGATAGGTTGATCCAGTGGTGCAATCGGGGATCATGCCATCGAACCCTGTGGGTACAGTATTCAACTCTGAAATGCTGTAGAAAAAACCCGATACCCAGCATTGCTACCGCTAGGCCTGCTATCGGCTATCAATCCGGTGAAGTTCGTAGGAAAGGACAACATGGCAGCACAAGCACCTTCAACATCTGAAGTCGAGTTAGCAAAACTTTTGGTTGAGAGTAACTACCTATTCAAAGACTTAGACGTTCACTGGCTGGCTCAGTACCTTTCCCCAAACCTCACAGTAGAAAAGCTGTATTCCAACCGCCCTGTCTATACCGCCTTTCGTCCCCATATTTATTTAGATGTTCTCTACATTATTTTGAGTGGCGGGCCGATTATTATCCGTAGTACGCCCCTAGACCGAATTATTACGATTAGCTATCCGGGGGGATGTTTCGGGATGAGAAATCTTCCCTTTAGCTATGGTCAGATGAGTCGGGCGTTTCCTAGTTTAGTCGAAGCTTACAAAACCACCGATGTGATTAAGCTACCCCTGGATAACCTCAAAGCCATTTATCACAATAGCGAAGTGGTACGGGAACGTTATGATCATTTCTTTGAACTGCGGGAAAAATTTCAGTACCATTTACTCAATTGCAGTTCCTATCCGCCTCAAGCCGTTGCAGCTTTATTAAGAGCTTTGGTTTATCAAGAACGTAGTTTAGGAAATCAACCTCAGTCTGATGGAGTTTATACTTTTGATTTACCCGTTGATGTGATTGCACGTTCCTGTCAGTTAAACCATCGCACCGTTGAACAAGTTCTTAAGGGAATGCAAAAGGTCAAATTAATTGAAGTGGCTCGACCTCATGATGTTTCAGAAGATATTATTCGCGTTATTGACCCGGAAGGACTCAAAGAAACCTATAGCGCTACCCGTGATAAAGTTTCTTGGTGGCCGTTGAAGTAACTAGGGGAAATAATAGGGAATTACGAATGGGGGATGGGGACTCTTTCAATAGGCAATAGGGGAGAGAAAAGGGCAATCATCAATAATTTTTTGATGTTTAACTCAAATCAAACAGCCTTAATTGCCTACTCATTCGGGATTATGATTGATTCCTTGGGCGATGGGTTTGAATAAGGCTGCACCGAGAAGACCGACAACGACACTAAAGGCGAGAATGACACCGATGGGTAGTTGGATAGACTCCAAAAAGAGGAATTTTAAAGAAATCGGGGTGGCATTTTGAACGGCGAGAATTGCGATCGCACTGATCCAAAATGCAACAATAAAGCTGGTTATAATAGCAGGAGCATTCAACATAGATTAGGACAACTCATCAAATTAAAATATTGATGTTTCTAGTTTAATGAACTTCAGCAGAAAATAAAAATTGATTTCAAGAGTTTGTACAATGAACCTACCTTCATTTTTGTGGTTGTGGAAAATAGCAGCTTGGTCAATGGGATGTTCTATCTTCGCGTATTTGGTCTTAGCGGTGACGGGAGGATGGATGTTGTATTCCCGTAAAAGCAAACAACCTCGACCCAACGGACTGAGAACCCTTCATTATGTTTTGGGTGGGGGAATGGTTGGTTTAGTTCTAACTTTACTCACGATTGGTTTAGTGGGAACCTTTGGATATTATGGTAGTTTAGGACATTCGATTCATCTGGCTGCTGGATTAATTGTGGTCAGTTTAGTGTTAGGATCAGCGTGGAGCGCCACCCAGATTAATCCTAAAAATTCTTGGGCGCGATCGCTTCATATTAGCCTCAATATTGGTTTATTTTTCGCGTTTACTGCGGTGTCTTTATCTGGGTGGGTCATTGTCCAAAAATACTTACCTTAATTTAAGGTATAGCAATTCTAAATCGGTTGTCAATGATGACAACTGAAGAGAAAGGGTTTTTCCCAACTCTAAAAGCCAAGATACAATAAGGGTAGAAATTGATTGCGTGAAACTCCAGTTTGAGTGTTGAAACCCTTGTAACTGTTGATTTCCATATCTAGGATTGTATAGAATCATTGTTTTGAGAGCATGGGTGCAAGTATAACCTCGTTAATTGCCAAATAGATGTCTAAGGTCACACCGCCATGAAATTGCGAAAGAAAACACTACTCATTATAGGCGCAGCCCTGATTGGGTTAATCGTGGCGATGTATGTTAGCGCATCCCTGTTGCTAGTCCATGACTTTAACCATCTGGAAAATCAGTATGTTCGTCAAGACGTGGTACGAGCCTTAAATGCTCTCAATGATGACTTAGATAGTTTAGACATTATTGCTCAGGATCAAGCTAAATGGGATGATACCTATCACTTTATTGATTCTCAAAACGCTCAATATGTGCTTTCTAACTTAGTTGATACGACTTTTGCAGATTTACGACTCAACTTATTTGTTTTAATTAATCCTAAAGGGGAAATTGTTTTTAGTAAAGGATTTGATTTACAACGTCGTCAACAAATAGCAATTCCTAACAGCTTATGTTCCTATCTTACTTTAAATAGTCCTCTTTTAGCAAGTCTCAAACAACCGAATTTAACCTCTAGGGCAATTCAAGGCATTATTGTGTTACCTGAAAGCCCTTTAATGGTTGTAGCTCGACCGATTTTAACCAGCACCGCATCGGGGCCAAGTCGGGGAGTTTTAATTTTAGGACGGTATTTGAATCAAACTGAAATTGAACGATTAGCAGATATCACTCAACTATCCTTAACCCTTGAACCCCTGATTCAAACATCGGCGAATGATGGTTTTTTGTTATTTCCTCAAACTCAACCTTATCAGGAAGATATTATTGTATCTCAAGCCATTCGTCTGGAATCTCTGAATGCAGAAACACAAATTGCATCGGTTCCTCTCGCTGATTTATATGGTCAACCTCAATTAGTTTTACAGGTTCAAGTTAATCGTCCCATTTATAAACAAGGTCAAACCACTTTAGCTTATTTCACATTATTTTTAATCTTAGTCGGGTTATTTTTTGGAGCCATTACCCTATTATTATTAGAAAAATTAGTGTTGTCTCGACTAACTGATCTGAATACTACGGTTAATGAAATTGGGGAAACTGGAAATTTAGCCTTAAGAATTGATGTTCCAGGGAAGGATGAATTATCGAGTTTGGCAGAAGCGATTAATCAAATGTTACAAGCTTTAGCTGATGCCCAATGTCAAGGTCAAGAAAGTGAACAACGCTATCGATTAATGGCAGAAAATTCAACGGATATGATTACTCGCCATTCTCCAGAAGGCGTGTTTTTGTATGCTTCTCCCGCTTGTCTTTCGTTATTAGGATATGAACCCGAAGAGTTCATTGGAAATTCATTACCAGATTTCATTCATCCTGATGATTTAGATGTCATTATTAGAGCTTATCGAATAATTTTACAACAAAATGTTATCTACACCATAGAATATCGAATTTGCCATAAAAACGGCGATTATATTTGGTTTGAAACCACCAGTAGTGCGATTCGCAATCCCACAACCGGAAGTGTTCAGGAAATTATTGGTGTATCTCGTGATATTAGTGAACGGAAACAACGAGAACAACAACTACAAGACAGTGAAGCGTCTATTCGATCCCTCTATCAAATTACTTCCGGTCAAGACTTAGATTTTCAAACCCGACTTCAACAAATTTTAGAACTAGGCTGTAGTAAATTTGGTTTAGAATATGGGGTTTTATCCCACGTGACTTTTGATTCTTCCTTATTGTCAGAACTCGATGAAGAAAACAACGATTTATATCAGATTATTGCAGTTGTTGCCCCGGATCAATCCATTCAAGTAGGACATATTTATAACTTAGAAGATACATTTTGTCAGATTACGATTCAAGCTCAACAACCCCTGTATTTTGAATCTGTTAAATTTTCTAGTTTACCCTTTTGTCCGGCTAATAAAATTTTCCCTATTGAAGCGTATATGGGTACTCCAGTGATTGTGGAAGGAGAGGTTTATGGAACCCTTTGTTTTTGGAGTACTCAAGCGTTATCTGATCCGTTTCATGCGGTGGATCGAGATTTATTAAAATTAATGGCTCAATGGATTGGAGGTGAAATTGAACGTCAAGAAACCGCTACTGCTTTAGCCAAAGCAAGAGATCAAGCGTTAGCCGCAACCCGCGCTAAAAGCGACTTTTTAGCCACCATGAGCCATGAAATTCGCACTCCTATGAATGCAGTGATTGGGATGACCGGGTTACTTTTGGATACCCCGTTAACCTCCATGCAGCAAGATTTTGTAGAAACAATTCGCAGTAGTAGTGATGCTTTATTATCGTTAATTAATGATATTTTAGATTTTTCTAAAATTGAATCAGGAAAATTAGATTTAGAAAATCATCCGTTTAATTTAAGAACTTGTATTGAAGAATCCTTAGATTTATTAGTTACTAAAGCCGCGAGTAAAAATCTCGATTTGGCTTATTTAATTGATCCCTGTACTCCCAGTCAAATTATTGGGGATATGGCAAGATTACGCCAAATTCTAGTCAATCTTCTTAGTAATGCTGTGAAATTTACAGACACAGGAGAAGTTGTTGTGTCTGTCACCGCAGAAAAACTCAATGATTCCCTATCTAATCAAGAGCAAAACTTAGACCAATCTCCCAATCAAGACATCGTGATGAATTATCCACTTTCTTGTTCTGTTTATGAAATTAAATTTGCTGTTCAAGATTCGGGAATTGGGATTTCTGCAAACGGAATGGAACGCCTATTTCAATCCTTTAGTCAAGTGGATTCTTCCATTAATCGTCAATATGGGGGTACGGGTTTAGGATTAGCTATTAGTAAACGATTAGCTGAATTGATGGGGGGTCGAATGTGGGTAGAAAGTCAAGGAGTAATCGCCGGAGAGCCTCCAGCTAATTTTAAAGTAGAACAATCTTTAAATTCCTTTTGTTTATTAGAGGGAGAAGGAAGCGATGAAGAGGACAGTAAAACCGAAAAAATTAAAAAAACTCGTAAAGGTTCAACCTTTTATTTTACTGTTGTTGCTGAGTCCTGTTCTATTTTATCTCCTGAATGGTCAACTTTACATGAATTAGCTGGAAAACGATTATTAATTGTGGATGATAATGCTAGTAGTCGTCAGATGTTAAAGCTACAAACCCAAGCTTGGGGAATGTTAAGCCAAACGGTTAAAAATGCAGCTAGAGCGTTGGATTGGTTACAGCGAAAACAGTTTGATGTGGCGATTATTGAAATGCAAATGGTAGCTATGGATGGATTAACATTAGCTAAAAAAATTCGTCAATTACCGTCTTGTCAAAATTTACCCTTAATTTTATTAACCTCTGTCAGCGATCAAAATATTGGCAAATCTAAATCTATTGATATTGCAGCTTGTTTAAATAAACCGATTAAACAATCTCAACTTTATAACGTTTTAATTAATATTTTAGGGGGTGAACCGTTAGAGGTTCATGTTCAAAGTCAAACCTATTTACATAGCCGAAATCCAAGGACTTTACGTTCGGGTCAAGATATTCCTTTATTAGCAGAAAAATTACCCCTGCGAATTTTATTAGCCGAAGATCATCTGGTCAATCAAAAAGTCGCCTTACAAATTTTACAACGGATGGGATATCGGGCAGATGTTGCCGGGAATGGTTTTGAAGTTTTAGAAGCCTTGCGTCGCCAACCCTATGATGTGATTTTAATGGATATGCAAATGCCCGAAATGGATGGGTTAGAAGCCTCCCGTCAAATTCAAAAATTATATGGAAATTCTCAGAAATCTTCCATCACGCGACCGCGAATTATTGCCGTCACCGCTAATGCGATGGAAAGTGATCGCAATGAATGTATCAATGCCGGGATGGATGATTATATTAGTAAACCGATCCGCATGGAACAGTTAATCCAAGTTCTCAGAAAATGTCAACCTATGCCAGAACTTGCTGTTAGTTTAGATCCCGAAATAACCAACCATAAAACATCAAATGTAACCCTAAATCCACCATTACCTTTAACTGTAATTTCTTCGAGTCCAGAGATTTTAGATCCTAAAGTTTTACAAGGTTTAAGGGAAGTAGAAGCTTTGGAAGAAGTGATTGAGATTTACTTTGATACGGCACCAGAACTACTCAAAGCCATTGGCATCGCGATCGCTAATTTAGATGTTCAGGAACTACAACCGGCGGCTCATTCTTTAAAATCCATTAGTGGCACTCTCGGCGCGTTCAGTTTATCCGAACAATGTCAAAAATTAGAACATCTAGCCCGTCACTGTCATCAATCTCAAAATCCCTTACCTCAAAACGAATGTGAAAGGATTTATGCCCAAATTGAAATCGAATTTGAGCAAGTTAAAATTGCCTTACAAAAAGAATTAAGCCAGAATAATTGAAATTGAGGATTGCAAACAGGCAACCGAAATCAAAGTTCACATGAGTCTTGTTGCCCAGAACCTTAAATTCCAGCACCATCTAAAAACTCTTGGATCGTGCGATCTTTAAGACGACAATGGTTTGCGGTTAAAACCGAGTATTCTCCATCAACATCGGTTGTCTGTTGTTGAACGCTTAACTGTTCTGAGTCAGGAGAATATTCTAATTTCAGAACCGCTTCTAGTTGATCACAAGTAACAGAAGATTGTTTTTGCAGCATTTGTACCTGCTGTTCCAACATTTCAATGCGATCCACTAACATCCGAATCACTTCGGCTTCGGAGTCAGGAAGGCTACCATGTTCAAGGGGATCAATCCGCACTCCAGAGCGATAAACAATACGACCCGGAACACCGACAACTGTACAATTAGAAGGAACATCCCGCAGTACCACCGAACCCGCACCAATACGGACATTATTCCCCAGTTGGATATTCCCTAAAACTTTGGCTCCGGCTCCGACGACAACATTTTCTCCGAGGGTGGGGTGGCGTTTGCCACTTTCTTTCCCGGTTCCTCCCAAAGTTACACCTTGATAAATCAGGCAAAAATCCCCTAAAATAGCCGTCTCACCAATCACAACACCCATGCCATGATCAATGAAAACACCTTTACCAATGACAGCGCCGGGATGGATTTCAATTCCCGTCAAAAACCGAGCCATATGGGAAATCAGACGAGGAATAAAAGGAAGCCCGACTGCATATAACCCGTGTGCGAGGCGATGAAACAGCAACGCCTGAAGACCGGGATAGCAAAACAGGACTTCTAACCAGTTGCGAGCCGCCGGATCACGTTCAAAGATCATGCGGAAGTCATCTCGAAGGGTCTTAAGCATCGATTAATTAACCATTTTGTTATACAGACGACTCTTTTTATTCTAAAGGATGACGGCATCTGCATGACAGAGGTAATTGGTTCTTTTAAGATTCGGTTTTCTGGGTTGACACTATAGATAGATGATCGTTTTTCCAGGGGATTATGCTGTTATTCTTCATGAGTTTAATGATATTGGTAACGGTACTGATCACTCAGGGGGTGATTTTATTTCCCATTGACAGCATTTCCAGCCTACAATTGCCCAATTGGATAAGTTTAGTCGTACTATTAGTCGTACTATCTTGGTGCTTAGGCGAGTAATTGGGTGTTGAGTCTTATTTATCGGATCGAAATTAATTAAGGGATATGGAGAGCAATTATTCTTGGGGTACGGATGTCCGTCAAACCGCAATTCATGAGCGAAGTCAGCAAAAACGACATATTCGTCCTTTATATCGTGCCGTCTTATTAATGGTTGTAGCAACCCTAGGGATAGGCTTGCATTCTTTTCGTCTAGTACAATTGCAACTGATAGACGGTCAGAAAAATCGAGAACGAGCTGAAGAAAACCGGGTTCGTTTGATTCCAATTCCTTCTAACCGAGGGTATATTTTAGATCGCAATAATAAGCCCTTAGCCGCCAATCGTTTAACTCGTGCCTTATATGTTTGGCCCAAGGAACAAACCCAAGAACAATGGAAACAAATTGCCTCCAAGCTAAGTCCGGTTTTGAACATGACACCAGAACGGATTTTAGCTCCAATTGAAAAAGCGGGGTATCAATCAGGGACTTCCGTCAGAATTAGTCAATTTTTAACACCAGAAGCCTTTGTGTGGTTAGGCGAAAAATCTGCCGAATTTCCAGGGTTAGAAGTGAGAACAGAATCTAACCGTTATTATCCTCAAGGAAATTTAGCTTCACAGGTCTTAGGCTATATTGGTGAAGCAACCGCCGAAGAGTTGAAAAAACACCCAGAATGGCCGATGGGGATGGTTGTGGGACAGTTAGGCATTGAAGCAATGGCGAATCAAGATCTGTCTGGGGTCTGGGGTGCTCGTTTAATTGAAGTCAATAGTTTGAACCAAGAATTACGGGAATTAGGTCAACGGGACTCGAAAAGCGGAAAAAATGTTAAATTAACCCTCGATTTAGATTTACAAAAAACAGCAGAAGCCGCCCTAGCAGATCGACGGGGAGCAGCCGTGGCTTTAAATGCCAAAACCGGAGAAATTTTGGTCATGGCCAGTAGTCCTCGGTTTGATCCGAATATGTTTACCAAACCCATTAGTCAAAATCAATGGGAAGAACTACAAAACCAGGATGATCCGTTTTTAAATCGAGCCTTACAAGGATATCCACCCGGAAGTACCTTCAAAATTGTGTCCTCAGCCGCAGGTATGGGGTCGGGTAAATTTACTCCCGACTCGATGATCGCCACCAGCAGTTCAATTACCGTCGGGGGAATTACCTTTAACGAACATAGTGGAGGGTATGGAGTGATTGGATTTCGAGATGCCCTTGCCTTTAGTAGTAACACTTTTTATTATCAACTGGGAATGGCTATTGGCCCAGAAAAGATTGCGGAATGGGGGAAACGCCTGGGTATTGGAAATACCAGTTTAGATCTTTTAGGATTGCAGGAAGGCTCAGAAGGATTTATTCCGACCCCAGAAGATAAGGAAAAAATCTATGGTGAACCTTGGTATTTAGGGGATACCGTTACCATGTCCATTGGTCAAGGAGCGGTGTTAGCGACACCCTTAGAGATGGCTGTGATGGTCGCCTCGATTGCCAATGGAGGAAATCGGGTTAAACCCCATCTATTAGGGGATTTAACCCATACAGCGAAAACCAAACCCGAACCTACTGGAATGAAACCAGAAGCCGTTCAGGTGATTAAAGAGGGACTGATCTCGGTCGTTGAATATGGGACAGCCCAACTCATGAATGATGGTTCTATTCCCCTAACCGGAGGCAAAACCGGGACATCTGAAGTGTTAGGACAAACCTCTCACTCTCTTTATGTGGCTTTTGGCCCTGCAAAAAATCCTGAAATGGCGATCGCCGTTGTGGTTGAAAATGGAGGTTATGGCTCTAAATCGGCAGCCCCCATTGCTAAAGCCATTTTCCAAACTTATTTTTCTAAACAGCAACCGACTTCTGGAGTGACCAATCTCCAACCCTCAGAAGTCAGCCTCACTGAAGATTGACACTCTCAGGTCTGAAGACACGCTCGTTTTCAATCTCCCACCTTGGTCTTATAAAAAGTCATCGGGTATTTGTGCTATCAGGGGTAGGGAGATTATATGATTACGTCCCTACCCCTGATTCAGCTTGACTTACTTGCGCTTTTGCGGTTTGGTTTTGACGCTAATAGGGCCATTAACAATGGTTTGACAGGCTAATCGATAGCTATCGGGCTTTTTCTTAAGAATGCGTGCTTCTGCCTCTGTGCGCGGAGAAACATGATCCATGCCTTCGACAATTTCCACAATACAAGTCCCACATTGACCATAACCGCCACAGTTCATCATTTTGCCTGTGAAAGTATATAAGTCGATGCGGTTTTCCAGGGCTTTCAGTCTTAAGTTAGCCCCATCGGCTGCGATCACGTCTTGATTTTCACTAACGAATTTGATATTAGCCATTTCAATTGCAATGTCCTAGCTTCATTAACACAACCTCTCTCTAAATTATTACAAAATGTTAACAAGTGGGTGCAGGGCTGACGGTTAAAGGTCAACCGTCAACCGTCAACTAAAGCGGATAATCCGACAACACATTACTGGGAAGGTTACTGACGGCTCGTTGTAACGACGACAGAGCGCGGTTATAACCAATAATGGCGTTAAGAAGTCGGTTTTGGGCGCGAGTTAAGTCGGTTTCCTGGTTAATCACTTCTAACTGAGTTCCCACCCCAGCTTGGAACCGTAAACGGGCTAAACGTAAAGCTTCCGTTGCTTCTTCCACCCCCAAACTTGCAGTTTGAATATTATCAAAGTTGGCTTGCAAATCATAGTAAGCTCGTTCCACATCCAAACGAATTTGATTCAATAATTGATCAAAACGTTCATCAGCAATTCCAATCTCTAACTCCCGTTGTCGAGCTTGGGCTTTGGCCGCACCCCCATCAAAGAAATTCCAAGACAACTGAACTTCAGCTTGATAACCATCGGCCCAGCCTCGGGTAGCCGTATAATCTGGGTCATCACTAATCAATCCCAAAACGTTATAAGTTGCCGATAAAGTCACATTGGGTCGAGTTGCCGATAAGGCGACTCGTCGTAATTGTTGAGCGCGATCGCGTTCTGCTAACTGTTCTTCTAACTCAGCACGATTATTATAAGCTTGAACAATCGTGTCTTCTAAGGTTAAATCCCAAGCTCCCGCCAAAGCAATTGGATCAGCCGCCAAGATATTGGTATTTTCATCAATATTCAAAATGGCAGCCAGTTCTCGCCGACTTTGCAGTTGATTTCGCCGTGAATTGGTGAGATCCTGTTGAGCATTCGCCAAGGTGACCCGAGCTTGCAATACTTCAAAACGAGTTCCCACACCTGCGCGTTCCAAGGCTTCCGCATCTTCTAAACTTTTTTGGGAGTTTCGCACCGCAGCGGCTTGAATTTCAACAGCAGCATCGGATTCTTGCAAATTATAATAGGCACGAGCTACGTCAAATCGCAATTCTTCAATCGCGGTTTCTAGCCGTAATTCTGAAATGCGTAACTGCTCTTGGGCAGCCCGAATTCTTGCTCCTCTTGCTCCATTAATGCCTAAGTCATACTGGAATTGAATGGAATTATCAAAGGCATAAGTACCAAAGTGAGTGCCAAACTCCCGTTCATCTGCTCCTGGAACACCATTAAAGCGAGCGACTCGTAACGCACGGTTACTCGCGCGAACCTGTAAGTCTTGTTGGGCAGAAACATTGCGAGCAAAACTGGAACGAAAGAATAAACTGGGATATAAATCCGCTTGGTTTTCCCTCAGAGTTGCCAAGCTTTGTTCGACTTGAAGTTGGGAAATCCCGACATTCTCATTATTCGCAATGGCTAAATCAATTGCTTGTTGCAGAGTAATCGGAACGGTTTCCTCAATATTCACTTGTTCGGGTAAAGTCGGACGATAGAGAGGATTGGGACTGGGAAATAAAATTTCCGGGGGATTGGTTTGTAATGTTCCGTTGGGTGTGGGGGGGGGAAAGGGAGTTGTCGGGGGGGTGAGGTCAGGAACCTCTAACGCTGGTCTACTCACTTGAGCCAGTTGCGTCGGTTGAGGCAGCCTTTCTCTATCGCCAGAAGCGGTTAAGGGTGAAGTCAAATTCGATAATGCTACTTCAACCTGCAAGGAAGAATTGTTTTCTGAGGATAGAGAATTATTTCTTAATGGATTGAATAAGTTAACATCCGGGCTTCTGCTGGGTGTTTGGGAAGCTGGATTGTCTTCTGATAAGGTTGTATCGGAGGTTGAGGTTGGACTGTGGGCTGTTAAAGAAGGTTGTTCTAAGGGTTGAGCAACAACGGTAGATGGAGTTGTTACAGAAACAGATGATTGAGCAGTTTTTGTAGGATTTTGTTTAAAAACTGGGGTGGGTGATTCTGAAACCCCTTCAGATTGAGCCACTGAGGTTGGCTGTGTTAAGAAATTGTCAATGAGACGACGGCTCTGAGTTGCAGTCGATTGAGCTTTTGTAGAATTTTGCTTAAGGGTTGAGGTTAGGATTTCTACAGGCAAAGACCCCGACTCTGAAACGTTTGGTGATTCAATGGAGGTTTGAGGGGAAGGTTCAGAAGCAGAACCAGAAATCGGTTGTCCCTGTTGCTGGGTTTCTGGCTCATCAGTATCTAAGGTTTTCTGTGAGGAATCCGTTGCCGTTGAGGATAATGATTCAAGACTCGCTTCTACTTCGTTAGCAGTCGTCTGTTGAGATTCTGTTAGATTTTGTTTTAACTCTTGGGGTTGAGTTGTATTTGAGTTAGGTGCATTCTCTGGAGGCTCAATGGGGGAAGGAACAGCCGTTCCAGCCCCTACATTGATTAATGTAATTGCTCCACTCACTCCCACAGCCATCAAATTACGAAAAACGGACATAAGGCTTCTTTTCTGTCTACAAGTCCAGAAACAATTTTAGAGCAAGCGAGCAATATTCCTAAGTTTTTTGAGACTACCTGGCGGATGAGAAGGTTGTAGTTCAATCAACGAGAGGACTTTTTTAGCAAGCAATGTGTTTTGCTTCCAAGTCTAACTGACGCAGGAGATTCAAATCGCCCCGTTCGATCGCCGATTGACGTCGCCGTTCCAATAAACGGCATAAATGATTGGCGTGAACTTTAGCGGTATTTTCGTCTAGGACTTTCTCAAAGGTCACTAACCGTAGGGTTGCACCCTGTCGTGTTTCTACAGATGACTTTTCACTGGAAACTAACGGGGTAATGTCGTTGAGTCCCTGTTGCGGTCGTGTGTGATTGTACGAAACACATCGATATTTGAGGGATTGAGGGTTGTGAGGGACTGGAATATGGCGAGGATAGTGAAACTGGACACTTTGACCCCGATATTGACCGGTTAGTTCACTTTCAACTACATCCCCAGAGGGAAAAGAGGCTTCGTACTGATTGCCACGATAGGTAAGTTTCATATCTGTTTCTCCTGACCTTAGATTTAAAGAGGCTGTGTTAAAGACAAATTTTAAACGGTTTTTTTATTTCTGTATTCATTGTTACACTTTTCTCGGTCAGATCAGTAAACTTAACAAAACTTTATGAATTTTTCATGATATTGCTAACCGTTGACGGTTGACTGTTAACAGACAACCGCCAACCCATCCTACCCAATGGTGACTTGAGAGGTATCAACGCTAATAGTTCCGGGTTGGAATTCAGCAATATTAACAGCTTTTTCCAGAAACCCTGGACTGGGGACTTTTCCTTTGAGAATCACAATTCCGCCTTTTTGCGCGACCCACAAGGAGCCAATATCATCCAGTTCGGGATCTTCATCAAAGGCTAAAGCCACCCGTTTAGCTAGACCGCTTTCGTCATATTCCCCAGTAATTCCAATGCGTTCTGGCGGTAGGGACGTATTCGCCGCCGCCTGTTGTACCGTATCGTCAGAGGGTTTGTTGGGAATATCACCTGTAATTGCGCCAAAAATACGTTCAAACCATCCCATAAAATCAAAGATCCATTTAGGATTAATCAGACGGCTTCAGTTTAGTTGAAATTGGTTTTAGACGCAAGCCATTTTTGCAATTCTTCTTTTAACCATTTTAATTCTTCTTCGGGTAATTGATGCCCAAAACGATAGGTTTTCCGACGGGAAAAAAAGAAAATATTAGGTTCTTGGGTCACAATTTCTAAACTGGGATAATAATTTCCTTTATGATCGGTTTTTCTAATTAAATTAATTTGTTGAATTTGACAAATTTCCCCTTGTTTACGAAAAGGTAAATAGGAAAACCAAAAAATTTCAAATTTTTGATCCTGAAAATTAAGTTTAACTTGTTCAAAAGGTTTATAATCAATTAAAGCTTGATAAATTAGCCATCCTAAAGTTACCGGAATTCCTAATAATGTTAAATCAAATAAAATCTTTAAACTGAAATTGACTTGAGTTAAGATAGAAGGTTCTAAAATTCTATAAAGGGGGTAAGTAATTAAAAAAGTAATCGCAGTGAATCCTAATATTTTAATAGGCATTGTTCCAGGGAGGATTTGTAACCTTTTTTTAATACGATTGAGGGGGTATGCTAAAATCTTCTGAACCGGAGAGATATATTGTAAGGAAAACCCAGAAGGAATTTTAACATGAAACTGGTTAGGAGATTGAGATAACTGAATAGAAGGTTCAGAGGATGTTTTTGAGA
>NZ_JBJUDF010000303.1:0-54017 GCF_046067725.1 Planktothrix sp. | reverse complement strand
GAAGTTTGGCGCAGTTTGAAGGGTTATGTTCCCGATGACGATATCTATGATTGTTTCATGGGATTAGCGTATGTAGGAGATTTAATGGATCAACCTACTCAAAAAACTAGGAGCCCGATGTCTGACATTAATGTGGCAACTGTACCACCGGGTCGAGATGTCGAATTTTTGGATAATTGTTTGTATTCCAAAGAAGACAAGTTGGAGAACAAGTTATTATCCGACTTTGTTCCAGAGCTTCTGGTTCAGCCAGCCCAAAAAATTGGTTGTCAAACTAATGTGACCGATTTTAACAGACAGGAAGGAGTTTCCATCAAAGAAATTATCAAAACACTGTGTTCCTATGATCTCGAAAAAACTGCTGAAATTAATAGCAAAGTTATTGCTCGAATCCACAATGTGGATCAAGAGGAGAATTATTTGTGGGGTGGGCTGACGATATATTATGATCCAGGTGTAAACTGGGCGACAAATAAATATATGTGTTATCTACTAGAAGAATTACAAGAGAATTATCCTGACCTATTCGGACAGTTAATCTCTCAGTTTCCCAAGTTAGAAAACTAACCTAAATGTTAGGATTAACTGTTTGATGTAATAGTTTCCGTAGGGTGTGTAAGCACAGCGCACGCACCCTATTTATTTTAATCAATAAAAAGTTGGTGCGTGTGGTTTAACCTTACACACCTTACGAATTTGTTTGAGCAATAGCTGAAAGTAAAGAACGTAAAGCATGATTAACCGCTTCAGATGTTTTAAAAACTTCAGCAACATCAGGATCTAAGGTGAGATCTTGCAAAAATTTAAGAAACCGGGTTTCTCCTTCAGAGTTAATGATATCAAATCAAGGTTAATTCAGAAACCCGGTTTCTGGTTGGGTTCAGAAATCCTGAATCGACACAGGAACCCTTGAAAGATACAATAAAGATATTCTAGTATGGGTTATAACTCAATCAGTAACTAACATGATGAAACTGGATCACGTTCAAGCTAAACCATCTTCGGGTTATATCGGAAAAGGGGTAATCCTACTGAGCATTTTAGCGGGAACCATGATATTTACAAATCCTAAGCGGGAAGAATATCTCAATTATGCTTCCGATGAATTATCCACAGAAATTAAAAAATCTATTTGTCAAGAATCTCAAGTCCCTGAATTTTTAAAAGGACTTTCTAATACATTAGTCAATACTTGTAATACCTTAGTTGCGACTCAACGAGACTTAATTAAAGATACGATTAATAAATCCACAACCCAACAAAATGCTATTTTATTTAGTGTTTATACAACCGAAATATTAGGATATAAATATCAAACATTAGGAGGATTTGGTAACTTTGTAACCTTTCCCACAAAAGATGCAAAAACTTCTCAATCTGCTTCTAAATAATGGGATTGAGAACTGCCTTCAATGTCTTGTTTTAATCGAGTAATAAAACTATCTCGATTGACTTGATTTAAAATCTCTTGAATAGCGGTATCAATTCCATTTTCACCCCAAGTACAACCCTTTTCTAAATACACTTGCGCCGCCTGACCAACGGTATAAGTTAAATAGGCAGAAATTGACGCTTGAGTAATGGCAATACCCGCATAATTAGCGAGATCCGTTGCTAACCCAGCGGCACTTTTACCAAATCCTAAGATCCAACCGCTTCCCATTTCTGCTAACAGTAATCCTCCTGAACTTAATAGAATTTTTTTCCATAATTTTCCCGCTTCATAACTGGTCATCGGTAAACCATATAAACGAGCTAAAGAACGAATTAAAATTAAATCACTGATTGTTGCACCCAATACATCTAAAATAGCAATAGGATTTAACGCCACAGCTAAAGCTTTATAACGGGTAAATTTCCAAATTAATTCTTCGGCTTCTGACGCTTGTAATTCAACACTTTGACGGGCAATAATTCGTTCTGCTTCTCTGGCTTGAACTAACGCATTTAACGCTAAAAGCGATCGCCCTTCTCGATTTAATAATTTTACAATAATTTGTTTTAACTCATCAATTTGAGGCGGTGGAGACTCCCATTCATGGGTAATTTTACCATCTAGCCATTCAATTCTTAATTGGATGGGGGCGGGTTCAGCCGATACCTTAACAATTTCAAACGGGGCTGATTTTTGCGAAATGTCAACGAAATCAGCAGCATAAAAATTATCTCCTTCTAAGGTTTTAGTCTTGATTAATTGTTGTAAATTATGATAGATTTTATCTTGTTCTGATTCTGTATATAAATCAATTTTATTAAAAACAATAATTAAAGGTTTATGGGCATTTTGTAATTCTGCAAGTGCATCATATTCTGTTCGAGTTAAATCCCCCGATACCACAAATAAAATTAAATCCGCTTGGCGAGTTACATCCTTTGCCATTTCTCCCCGCACTTGTCCCGCTACTTCATCTAATCCAGGGGTATCAATTAATTCAACTTGAATCGAATTTTGTTCCTCAATATTATCAATGCGGTTAGGTTCTTCAATTTGGGGTAAAGATACGCTCCAACGCACAGAACGAGGCCATTGAGTCACCCCATTTAACGGCCCGGTTTGCAGAATTTTTTCTCCTAATAACGCATTTAAAACCGCCGATTTGCCGCGACTGACTAACCCAAATACTGCAATTCTAATCACTCCTTGTTCAAGCTTTTCTAAATTAGTTGATAGAACTTCTAACTGTTTTTGTAATGTCGCTTGTAATTCAGGATGAGAGATTCGCCGTTGACGTCTTAAATGGTGATAACGAGTTAAGGTTTGTTTTAAGCTAGAACGAGCTTGATTAAAATGATTGTTCATTATATAAGGAGTTGTTGGGAATTAAGAATTAAGAATTAAGAATTAAGAATTACCAATGGGGAATAGGCAATAGACAATAATTGATGATCAGCGATCCTTGAAATGTAGGGGCGAGGTCTTCTCGCCCTTACAAAAGTTTGGTTTATGACAAAATCACCCGATTTATGAAGAAGACAAAATTTCTTCTAGGGCAGGTTTAACCGTAGGATATTGATAATTAAAATTGTAGGATAATGTCCGTTTAGGAAGGACTTGTTGACCTTGGAGAATCACCTGCGCCGCATCTCCTAATAATATTTCCAAGGCAAATTCAGGAACCGGAAGCCAAGAGGGACGATGGAGAACTTCACCCAACGCATGACATAATTCTCCCATGCGGACGGGGTTCGGTGCGGTGGCATTTAGAACTCCTTCAACGGAAGAATTCGTTAAACTAAATAGAATTAAATTGACTAAATCTTCTCGATGAATCCAAGAAAACCATTGATGTCCTGAACCCAACGGCCCCCCCGCAAACAGTTTAAAAGGAGTTAACATTTTTCCTAATGCTCCTCCCATGCCTAAAACAATTCCTAATCTTAAAATCACTAACCGAGTGTCCGCTTGCTGTACTGGTTGAGCCGCTGCTTCCCACGCCAGACAGACATTTGCTAAAAAATCCCGTCCACAGGGACTATTTTCATCAAATACCGAGGTTTCGCTGGTTCCGTAATATCCAACCGCAGAAGCACTGACGAGAACACTCGGTTTAGAATTTGCGTTTTGGATCGCTTCGACTAACTTTTGAGTCGCCGTTGACCGACTTTCTAAAATTTCCTGTTTGCGTTGCGGTGTCCAGCGTTCATCTGCAATTGCAGCCCCCGCCAAATTCACCACGCCATCACATCCAGAAATCGCCTGTTGCCAAGAACCCGATTTCGTCGGCGTATAAGCCACAATTTCTAATGGGGAAGAGCCCGAACTAGAAAACATTCGTTGTGCCCGTTCTGGGTGGCGGGTTAAAACTAACACCGAATGACCTTCCTGTTGTAGTCGTTCTACTAAACGACTTCCGACAAATCCTGTTGCTCCTGTAACTGCTACTTTCATTAAAATTACGGTTAATAGCTTAATGATCACACCTTTGTCTTTAAGAGTATCAAATCTTTGCCACTTCCCAGGTGTGGGTCACACGCTAACATGGATAGAGTTGACAATCGGCCAAATCGGGTAATTAACAAAAATTGCTCCACCCAGTCAATTGCTGTTCTCAACTCACGATCACCGAACACATTCGGATCAGAAACAATTCTCAAAATTCCCGCCTAAAGATCATCATGCTGATCCAGAAAAAATCAAAACTTCTCTTGGCGGTTGTGGCGATCGCCTGTGTGGGAAGCGTTACCACCTTCATCTATTTAACAACTCAACGGTACAAAGCGTATAGTCCCTTAGAAAGTGGCAAACTCGTACCGGGTGAAGCGATGATGGCAACCTTCGTGTCTCCCACTCCTGGTGCCTTATCAGAATTACAAAATTTTGGCACACCTGAAACCCAAGCCTTAATTGTTCAAGGAATTCAAGCTTTTCAACAGCAAAGTTTAGCAGGCACAACGATTAATTTTAATCGAGATATTCAACCTTGGATCGGAGGGGTAATGGTGGCTTTACTTCCCCCGGAACCCCTAAAACCGGCTTCAGAGTCGCAACTGTTAATGGTGGTGGGGATTAAAAATCAATGGAAAGCTTGGCATTTTGCCCAAAAAATCAAAGCTTCACGGGATATTCAATCTCAACAAACGTCCTATCGCGGAATCACCCTATCCCATTACACCGAAAAAACTGGGAAACAATACCATGTTGCCGTTGTTAACGATCAATTGGTGATGGCGGCTCGTCCTGAACCTGTAAAACGAGCGATTGATACCTTGAGGGGTGCACCGTCCCTGGCGAGTTTATCGGGAAACGCTGACCTATTCTTTAAAAGTTTGAATTTCTCCCATCCCTTAGTCACCGTTTTGATTGCTGACTCTGATCGGTTTACAAAAGAAATGATGGCAACTTGGCCCGATGCTTCCCGTTTATCCCTGAGTTCCTCATCAAGCTTAAAATCAATTCAATCAGTGGTTTTGGGGGTGGGGGTAGAACCGGAAGGACTACGGTTAAAAGCAAAGGCTCAGTTGCTTCCTGATGCCCAAATCTCTCAAAATCAACCGGAATTTGGCGAAATGCTGAATCGCTTTCCCGCCGATACCCTCGCCTTGGTGAATAGTCATGACCTGCATCAACTGTGGTTACAACTTTTAGCGTTAGGAGATAACAATCCTAATGTCCAAAACCTGATCCGTCAAATTCGCTTAGGGTTACAAGCCATTGATTTAGATGCCGATACAGATGTTTTTGGCTGGATGGATGGTGAATTTGCTTTGGGTGCGATCGCATCGGAAAAAGGCGTGTTAGCGTCCTTGGGACTGGGAGGCGTGTTGTTAATTGAAACGAGCGATCGCCCCGCCGCCGAACGATTGTTAAATCAATTGGATACTATTATTGCTAATAGTAATCCCCCCATTAATATTGAACAAAATCTCCGAGCGGGAATTGCAGTCACCGAATGGAATGATCCCAAACAAGGAACCTTATTTGGACATGGATGGTTAAGTCCGAATTTAATGTTTGTTGCGTTTGGCGGGCCTGTGGTGGAATCCATGACTCAGAAACCCCAACATCCCCTCAATCAAAGTCAACAATTTCAATCGATTAGCAAATTTTTACCCCCTCCCCACCATAGCTATATTTATTTAGATATGGAAAAATTTACCGCTTGGGCGATGGGATATTTATTAGCGTCCCCTGCTATTGCTCTACAGCCTAATCGCATCACCCTTCTTAATTCAATTCGAGGCGTCGGTCTGAGTGCTGCTTTTCCCGATGTTTCGGAGGTTGAAGTAGAAATGGTATTGATTCTGAAGCCAAAAACTTAACACAGGAGATTGACTCTTGTAGTATTTGGGTGGCGACTGTGAGTCCGATGACAATAGAAAACTCTCGATGTTCAGATAATATTGGCTTAACGATGCTTCAGAACTTCCAGCTTGAGTCAGGAATCATGTTAAAACCGTTTTTAGGTCTATCCCAAACGTATGCGTATATTAATTTACTCGTATAACTATTATCCTGAACCGATTGGTATTGCTCCTCTGATGACAGAACTAGCTGAAGGGTTAGTTCAACGTGGCCATCAAGTGCGGGTGATTACCGGAATGCCGAACTATCCAGAACGCCGAATTTATCAAGGATATCAGAATAAATTTTATCTGACGGAAGAACGAAATGGAGTTGTGATTCAGCGCAGCTATATTTGGGTACGTGGCCCTAAACCCCGGTTATTCGATCGTCTCCTCCTTGATGGTAGTTTCATGATGACGAGTCTGGTTCAGGCGTTTAACGGGTGGCGACCTGATCTGATTTTTGCAACGGTTCCGCCTTTATTAGTGAGTCTTCCGGTGGGTTTGTATGCTGGGGTTCGTCGTTGTCCGGTGATTCTCAATATTCAGGATATTGTTTCAGAAGCCGCCCTACGGGTCAAATTAGTGAATCCTCATGGAGTTGTGGTTAAAACAGCCCAAGCTGTTGAACAATTGACCTATGAAAAGGTGGATCGAATTTCTGTCATTGCGACGGGTTTTATTGATCAGTTAGTTGAACACGGAATTCCTAAAGAAAAAATTGTTTATATTCCCAATTGGGTGGATACGAAGTTTATTCGTCCCTTACCAAAAACGGATAATTATTTCCGTAATAAGTATCAACTTCAAGATCAATTTGTGGTTTTGTATTCAGGAAATATTGCCTTAACTCAGGGTTTAGAAACCGTGATTAAAGCTGCGACGTTATTAGAATATATTCCTGAAATTGTTTTTGTGATTGCGGGTGAAACTCAAGCTTTACAAGCTTTAGAAAACTTACGCCAGGATTATCAAGCTAAGAATGTTTTATTGGTTCCCTTAGAACCTCGTGAAAAATTACCCGAAATGTTAGCGGCGGTTGATGTGGGATTAGTGGTACAAAAACGAGAAGTAACTGCCTTTAATTTACCGTCAAAAATTCCCGTTTTATTAGCCAGTGGTTGTGCTATTGTGGGTTCTGTTCCTGATACGGGAACCGCAAAAGAAGCCATTCTCAACAGTGGAGGCGGAATTGTTGTTCCCCCTGAAGATGCAGAAAGTTTAGCCAATGCCATTGTCGATCTTTACAAAAATCCACAGCAGGTGGAAACGTTAGGTCAACAAGGTCGAAAATATGCAGAAGATTATTTTAGTATTGAACAAGCCTTGAACAAGTATGAGCAATTATTTACAGAAGTGGCGATCAAATCCACATCTACCCCAGAAGCCCAAGCCTGAGCAATAAAATCATCATCCCCTCGCCTGAAATTTCAGTGTCCATTCTCACCCCAAGTGGCGATCGCAAAACCCAAACCATCCAAAATCCGAAAGAAGGATTAAGATAATCAGTAGATCTCTATGGGATTGTTTCTCCTTGCTACAATCTTAGCCATTCAGGATTAACCGACTTTAACTGATTATTATACGAGGAATACAAGAGCTTAATGTTTGATAACGCCAAAACCAAATACGCCTCTGATCACCCGATGGGCTCCGCCCAGCCGAAGGCCATCATCTCTGTCCCTGTGGATGAGGATACCAGCCGAGAAACTGCACTCGCCGCCGCACGAGCAGCCGATGATCGGAAAGCGGATAATATTCTGGTGCTGCGCGTATCAGAAGTATCTTACTTAGCAGATTATTTCGTCATTGTCACTGGCTATTCTCAAGCTCAACTTCGAGCTATTTATCAAGCGATTTCAGATCAAGTTGAATTAGAATTACAACGGCTTCCCCTCAGAATTGAAGGGCAAAGTGATGGCAACTGGGTTTTAATGGATTATGGGGATGTAATTATCCATATTTTGTTACCCGAAGAACGAGATTTCTATAAGTTAGAAGCGTTTTGGGGTCACGCTGAACGCGTCCATTGGCAATCCTAAATTGATAATAAACCGGGTTTTTGTAGATAGTTTTTTCGGATTAAAAAATCAGAAAAAAACCCGGTTTCTAAGTCCCTACGGGGATTAAATTTTCTAATATTCTATCCTTTAATGTTGCCTACCCATCACAGATCGGATGCCTCATCACCTATTCCCTATTCCTGATTTTCCCTTCTGTTCCCTCTTCCCTAATTGCTTGTTGTTTGGGAATTTCTACGACAAATTCTGTTCCTAACCCAACTTCTGAAATGCAGGTTAATTGACCTTGATGTTTTTCTACAATAATTTTGTAACTGGTTGAAAGTCCTAAACCTGTTCCTGAACCGACATCTTTGGTTGTAAAAAAAGGATCGAAAATTTTAGATAAAATTTCCGATGTCATACCAATTCCATTATCAGCAATCCGAATTTGCACTTGTTGAGAATCGGTGAATAAAGTTCTGATCCAAATTATACCGGGATCGGCGATAATATCTTCTAATGAGCGTCCTTTATTTCGTTGTTCAACAGCATCAATGGCATTCGTCAGTAAATTCATTAAAACTTGATTGAGTTCTCCCGCATAACATTCAACACGGGGTAAAATTCCATATTGTTTGATGACTTGAATGGCGGGATGATGAGGTTGTTCTTTCAATCGACTTTCTAATAACATTAAGGTACTATCTAAGGTTTCATGTAAATCAATATCTTTTAATTCGGCTTCATCTAAACGAGAGAAAATTCTTAAGGATTTGACAATATCTCGGATGCGTTCAGCCCCGGTTTTCATTGAATTCAATAACCGAGGTAAATCTTCTGTGATAAAATCGAGCTCAACCTCTTCTAATTTATTGACAATTTCCGGGTGAGGATGGGGAGAGTGTTGTTGATACAGTTCAATCAATGATAATAATTCATCGAAATATTTTTGAGCATAGGTGAGATTGCCAAAAATAAAGCTCACGGGATTATTAATTTCGTGGGCAATTCCAGCTACTATTTGCCCTAAACTAGACATTTTCTCAGATTGAACCAATTGAATTTGAGCTTGTTGTAATTGGGCAAGGGTTTGTTCTAATTCTTGAGTTTTAGCAGTAGCAACCCAGGCAGATTCTTGAGATTCTTTATAAAGTTTTGCTTGATTAATGGCAATTTCTAATTGATTAATAACGGCTTTTAAAAGTTCTACTTCTTGGGATGTCCACGGACGGGTTTCTTGACAATGGGCTAAAACTAATGCTCCAATCTCCCCCGATTGAATTTGCAGGGGAAAGATTAAAATGGATTCTATTTCTAAAATTGTTAAAAAGTTACGAATTTCTGGAATATCACAGGTAATAACTTGATCAATTTGGATCAGGTTTCCCTGTAAAACAATCTCACTAATGGGGTGTAAGGCATTCCCTGGATACAGTTCGGAAATACGGTTTAAATTTGAGGCTTTAGATTCTTTGATAATTTCCCATTCAGGGGGGGTTAATTCACTATTATACCTAACAAAGTAACAGCGATCAATTTTGAAAAGTTGGCGAATTTCTTCTACTGTTGTCTCTAAAATTTGATTCCAGTCTAGGGAATTCCGAATTAAATTGGCAATACAGTTTTGAATTTTTTCTCGTTCGGCTAATTCCCGTAATTGCTGTTCTGAATTTTGCCAAGCTGCTTCTGTCAGTTTGCGATCGCTAATATCTAACAGTAAACCATCCCAAACAATTGATCCATCCGGTTGTTTCCCTAAACTCCCTCCGGCTTGAATCCATTTTATTTTTCCAGAGGGTGTAATTAAACGATATTGATGTTGCCAAGGTTTTCCCGTATCTACGGCTTCCGCCATTGAATCAACAAAGCCATTGAGGTCATCAGGATGAATTAATTTCCAGAGGAAATTTGCATTTTTTAAAATTAATTCGGGTTCAATCTCGGTTAACTCTAAACATTTGGGACTTAAATAGGTAAAACATCCTTCTCCTGAATAATTATATTGATGATATTGATAGGTGACACCCGGTACATTTTCGGCAAGTCGTTTAAATCGAATTTGTGATTCTTTTAAGGCTATTTCTGCTTGTTTGCGAGCAGTAATCTCGACAGAAGTGCCAATAATTCGGTAGACTTTTCCTTGGATATCTAAAATGGGGTTGAGTGTGGTTAAGGAAAAGGTTTGCTTTCCCTCAAAGTAAATTTCTTCTTCATATTGAAGGGTGGTTTTAGCTTGCACACACTCTCGATAACGAGTTAATACTTTTTCCCCTTCCACTGAACCTAAAATGTCAGGAAAGGTTTTTCCATAAACTTCAGTTGATTTGAGCCCGGTGATTTTTTCGGTTTTTGGGTTCCAACCTAAACATCGAAATTCTGTTTCATCAATGACGGCGACAACAAAGATGACTTGTTCTACGCCATTGTAAATATTCCATAAAAATTCTTCTTTCTCTTCTAAAAAAGTTTCGGGTTTTTGAGATTCTATTTGATGATTTAAAAGTTCGTTTTTTGGGGTAGATTGCTGATCATGAAATCGATTAACAGATTCAATATCAAAATCTTTTGAAGAAAAACGGTAAAAATCTTGATGGGATGGTGGGCCCGGATTTTCTATAATTAATCCATCCCAAATGATATCGCCATTCCCTTGAAGGCGGGGGTGAGCGATCGCAGATAGAAATTTAATTTTTCCTGATGGCGTTTGATATTGCCATTGTCGTTGCCAAGAAGTTAAATTTTGGGCTGAACTCAACAAAGATTGAATCAAACTCTGTTGTTGCTGATGATCATTCAGTGTCCACATTAAGGTAGAATTACGCTGAATTTCATCAGGTTCTCGCTCATAAATTTGTTGGCAACTGGGACTAATGTATAAATACTCATGAGAACCATCAGGATGCAGTAGGAATTGATAAATCACTGCTGGTAAATAATTGCTAATCTGTTGCAGATCAGCTTGGTTCTGTTCACCCTGCCGAATTATACTAGTCATGGTTAAGGTGTGTCCGAAAACCTAAAGAAATTATAACGTTTGTTGGGGTGATCGGACTCTTAAATGTTACGTTTCCTAAATTTTGCGTTCATGACACTTCAGGTATTAAACTTTAGATTGGACTAGCCTACCCTTGAAAATTTGTTCAATAATAGCAATGAGTTGCTCCCCGCAAAAGGGCTTGGTTATATATTCCGTTGCTCCTGATAATCGTCCTGTGACCTGATCCTGAATTTGATCACGGGCTGTTAACATAATGATGGGTAATTGACTAAAACTGGGTATTCCCCGGAGAATACGACAGAGCTCTAAACCATCCATTCCGGGTAGAGAAACATCTAAAAGCATTAAATCAATGGCTTCTTCATGAAGTACGATTAAAGCTTCTATGGTATTATTGACCAGAATTAACTGATAGTGTTTTTCTAAAAGCTGTTTAATCAGCGTTTGCATGGGAATACTATCATCAACCGCGAGAATTGTATTCCGAGATTTTACAGATGTATCATCCATCTTGAGTTCTCCAGTAGATTCTCGAATTTTGAACAGTAGCCAATCTATAAAAGAGGTGATTCTTGTGAGACATATTTATCCATATACTTTAATTATACCCGGTTTAAAACTGTCTTTTAACTGGGTTATAATCAATTCATGAAGTGATAAAAATCTTTATAATACAAAACATAAATTAATATATTTTTTTGATTTAATAAAAAATTAAGCGATCGCCGTCAAATTGAAATCAAAATTCCATTATGTTGAGTTTCAGGAGGATATTAATAATCCGTGTCAACCGTAGATTACCGAGCAAAAGCTGCCTATCAACGAGGTATTAAATGGCTGATTGTTGCTACCCTATTCACAGGAGCGAGTTTCGCGGCTGCTAATTTGTATTATAAACTACAAAATCCTTCGGAGGAAGCAATCGCAGCCGGATTACAGAAGGTTGAATTGGGAAATGTTGAAAATAAAATCAATGAAGGAGGAACGGTTGAATTAGGAGGACAACGCACGATTAAATCTCCCTCTGAAAGTGCGGTTGCTCAAGTATTGGTTAAGGCGGGCGATCGCATTGTTGCTGGTCAACCTTTAATTCGTTTAAGGTTCACAGAAGGGGAAAATCTCTTACAGAAAAAACAGTTAGAAATTCAAAAACAAGAACTTTTGATTGAGCGCGATCGTCAAAAAGTAGAAGAAGCCCAAGATCAATTAAAACAAGCTGAACTTGAGTATCAATATGATTTAGAAAAGTATCAGCAGGAAGTTAAATCTCAAAAAATCACTCAACAAATTGAGATTCAGCAAGCTCAAGCTAGGGTGGAGCGTGAACAACAAAAAGTGATGGAAGCTCAACAAGAGTTGGCGGCTTCTGAAGCCGAATTAAACAAATCAAATCTGCTTTTAGAACGAGGATTTATTGCTGAACAGGAAGTTGATGGTCAAAAAGCTGAGATTCGCCGTCAACAAGCGAATATACGCGATAATGAATTAGCATTAAAAGATGCAATAGCCGAATTAAATAGAAAACACAATCAGTTAATTGATATTGAAAATAAACCCTCAAAAACTCATATAATTGAAGCTCAATCTAACCTCAAAGATGCTCAATCTCAATTACAACAAAATTTAAGCAATCTTAATTTATTAAAAGTTGAATATCAAGAACAAACCTTAAAATTACAGGATAATCTTGTTATTTCTCCCTTGGATGGAATTGTGCTAAATATTCATGTTAAACCTGGAGATGGGGTAAAGCTGGGAGATGATTTAATTACCTTGGGAGATCCGAGTCAAGAATTAGTTCAGCTTCAGTTATCAACTTTAAACGCCAGTCAAATTAAACCGAATCAAGTCGCACGAATTACGATGATTGGCCCTAATTCTCAACCCTTTGAAGGACGAGTTAAACAAATCGATTTACAAGCGAAAACCGCCAATGATAGTAATAATCAATCCAGCAATTCATCCGGTCAAGCAATGGTTCCAGCCACCGTTCAATTAGCTCAACCCACCGGAGTCTTAATCCCCGGAAGTCCGGTGAGTGTTGAAATTATTTTAGAGGAAGAAACAAACGTCATTGTGCTGAATACAGAATTAATTCAATCCCCTGAAGATTCACCCTTTGTCTGGAAATTAGATTCAAATCATCAAGCTCAAAAACAATCTGTCACCCTCGGAATAAAAGGATTAACTCAAGTTGAAATTAAATCGGGTTTAAAAGTCGGTGATACCCTTGTGATTCCTCCTCCTGATAGTTCGATTCAACCCGGAACCCCAATTATTGAGGAAGAAGCAGAAAATAATTCTGATTCGCTGGAATCCAAAAACTAAAAAATTCAAAATGTTCCTATGATTGATTGACCATTCCCGACGACGTATTTTCAATCAATTTAACAATCCCAATTCCCCCAAAATAAAGCCCCAAAATAGCCCCAGCTAATAAACTTTGGGTTAAGGGGTCTGTGGAGGGCGTTAACACCGCGCCTAAGACTGCTCCTGCTAAAATCACATATCGCCAACCGGATAACATTTGTTCAGAAGAGACAATTTTTAAGCCGCCTAATATGGCTTGAATTACAGGAATTTGAAAAGCAATTCCAGTACAGAATAATAAAACCAAAACGAATTCAAAGTATTTTTCAATGGAAAAAAACTGTTCAACTACATCTCCTCCATAATTAATAAAAAAGTTCAAGGCTGCTGGAATTAATGCCACATAAGCAAAGGCTAAACCCAATAAAAATAAAACACTAGAACCTAATAATGTGGGAACCAACAAACGGCGTTCTTTTCTCGTTAAACCCGGTAAAATAAACATGGTAACTTGATATAATATAAAGGGGGTTGCTATTACTAATCCACTGTAACCCGCTACTTTTAAAGAAACAAAGAAATATTCTCCAGGGGCTAATTGTACAAATTTAATCGCTCCAGCCGGACGTTCTAAAAGTTGTACAATAGGATTAACTTGGGTAAAACAACCAATAATCGCAATAAATACCGCAATCAAAGAATAAAAAATCCGTTGTCTTAATTCTTCTAAATGGTCAAAGATTGACATCTCCACTTCATCAGGAATTTCATCTAAATAATCTTTTTCTGCTTCTAAGACTTCATCCTGATTATTTTTTGATGAAATCACGGTTGTTGAATTCGACTTCAATTTTTGAGGATTATAATATTCAATTTGTGATAAATCCTGCTGCGGAACCTCAACTGAAGTATCCAGAATAGATGGATTTTCGTCTGCTAAGATTGAATTGGTTGGAATAGCATCTACGCCAGACTCATCTAATACAGGTTCTAAATTCGATAATTCCCCATCCTGGGAACCTTCATCAAGAGTAATATTCTGTTCCTCCTCAAAAGATGAAACAGCGTTAACATTTTCATCAGTTTGAGATAAAAATAGCTGATTTGAGTTAGATTCTGGTGTCTCAAAATTTGAGGAAGACGTCATAATAATCAGTAAGCGTTTAGACTACAGTGTGAACGACCCACTTTCAACAAATGGGGAAATTTGAGGACAAATCATCAATTTTTAGCAACCGTTTATTCTGCTTCAGAATTGAGACGTAAGATGAGATTAAACAACCACCAGGCGGAAACAAAGATCAAAAAAAGAATTGATATTAAATCCCCTGAAATTCCTTGATCATCTTCAATCATGAAAAGAATACAACGTTATCCTCTGCTATTTTTAGACATTTTAAAGCATCTGGGTAATTCTTGGGCAAGAAACAAGGTTTATAAACGAATGCGGCGAACCCGTCCGGTCGTTCGATTCATTCTCGTGGTCATGGGACTATTTACCTTAGAGATGGGTGTCTGGGGGTTGTCTGTCGGTCGTCCCAGTTTAGCAGAATCTACCCGTCCTGTTCACTCATTGATGACTCATTCTGTCAATTGGAATACCCAAGTTAACGAGGTTGAAAAAAAATGGGAGGAAGATTATGAAACTTATTTTGGTAAAAATTTAACCGATAGCAAACTCACGCCCCCAGATATTGCTAAAATTTTAACTCAAATTAGCGAAAAAACCGCAACAAAACCTGCTGTTTTGTGGGTGGTTCCTGAACCCGAAGGATTAGTTTTAGTCTTAATTACCCCTGGAAAAGAACCGTTAGGTGAAATTCAATCAGATATTAAACAAGAACAATTAAAAGCCGATGTAATTAGTTTATATCAAGAAATTACTAATCCTCGAAAATTGTACAGCCGTTCTTATTTAGAACCTGCTCACAAATTGTATAATAGCATTATTAAACCCTTTGAAACCCCGTTAGAAACGAAAAAAATTGATAGCCTATTATTTTGTATGGGCGCAGGTTTACGAACCCTTCCCTTGGGAGTTTTACATGATGGAGAACATTTTTTAATTGAAAAATATGCTTTAACTCGAATTCCCGCCTTTAATTTGATGAATTCCAATTATCAAACCGTCAAAAATGCTAAAGTTTTAGCGATGGGAGCCTCTGAATTTAAAAGTCAAAATCCCTTACCTGCGGTTCCCTTTGAGTTATCAACAATTGTACAATCTCAGCCTATTTCCTCAACAGCAACCCAGAACAATTTAGGACAGTGGTTAGGACAAACGTTTCTCAATCAAGGATTTACTATAGACAATTTAAAACGTCAGTTAGCTTCCCAGTTTTATTCCATTGTTCATTTAGCAACCCATGCAGAATTTAAACCTGGAAAACCTGAAAATTCTTATATTCAATTTTGGGATAGCCAACTAAAACTAAATCAAATGGATCAGTTAAATTGGAAGAATCCTCCGATTGAATTATTAGTTTTAAGTGCTTGTAAAACCGCCGTAGGAGACAAAGATGTTGAATTAGGGTTTGCAGGATTAGCGTTTCAATCAGGGGTAAAAACCGCTTTAGCTAGTTTATGGTATGTCAGCGACACCGGAACATTAGGCTTAATGAGTGAATTTTATCAACAGTTAAAAACAACTTCTACTAAAGCAAAAGCTTTACAACAAACTCAAATTCGGATGTTAAAAGGAGATGTGCGTTTACAACAGGGAGAATTATTATTATCGCGGGGTGAAATTCCATTACCCCCTGGAATAGCACCGGAAGGATATGATCTTTCCCATCCTTATTATTGGGCTGCATTTACATTAATTGGCAGTCCTTGGTAAAGTAATTTTACCGCTTAAAATTAAAACTCAACTTATGACTCAAACAATTTGGATTGCACGACATGGAAATCGCATTGATTTTGTTAATCCAGCTTGGTTTAATACCGCAGAAAGACGTTATGATCCCCATCTATCCGATGATGGTCAAATTCAAGCCCAACAATTAGCACATCGTTTAATGGGAGAAGGAATTACTCAAATTATTACTTCTCCGTTTTTAAGAACCGTACAAACAGCGAATGCTGTGGCTGAATGTTTAGATTTATCGATTAAATTAGATTGGGGATTAGGAGAATGGTTAAATCCTGACTGGATGAGTTTTCCTGAAACCTTACCTCCAGAAATTTTAGCACAAGAATTCCCTCGTATTGATTTATCTCATCCGATTGGTATTCCCCGTTATCCTGAAACTTGGAACGATTGTTTAGAACGAACTTCCAACACCGCCAAACGTTTAGTTAATACCTTTCCCCAAGATCATTTATTATTGGTTGGACATAGTGCTTCAGTATTAGGAACTACCCTAGGATTAATACCTAGTTTAAAAGAAACCGAGATTAAACCCTCGTTATGTTCTTTGATGAAATTGGTTCAAGAAGGAGAAAATTGGGTACTACAACTCAACGGTGATACCTCCCATCTCACTCAAGCTCAAACAGTGATTCGGTTTAATTGATCTAACTTTCCCCTTAACTCCTCTGTTCTTAGGGGATAGGTGACAATTCTGACTCTAACCCTAACGGGTGCTCCTAAACTTTTCTATAGTTCTCAGTTTCACATTCTTTAATGGAATTCAGCTATTAAAATTTCAGGGATTTACCTCTTGTTATTCTGTTTCTCTATCCTCTGTAATGCTTCTCGAACCAATAAGGGTTGATATCCTAAATTAAACGCTTTAGAACTATCTAAAGAAACATCAGGAGGACGAGGAGCAGACATTTTTATATCTCCTTGAGAACAAGATTTAATTAAATGGGAAGGAAGATTTAAAACCTCTGCCATAATTTTGCCGAATTCATAACGGGAAAGGCGTTCTCTCCCGCCTAAATGGAGAATTCCTTGAGTTGTTTCTAAAGCTAATAATAATCCCTTAGCTGCACTATTTCCACTAACAGGGGTTCTAAATTCATCGATAAATAAACTTAGCTCTTTTCCTTGTTTTAAAGTTTCAATAAACGGTTGAATAAAACTGGTTGCATGATCGGGAACACTGCCAAACATTAAAGGCATTCTACAAATGATAGTTTGAGGATAACGTTCTAACATTCCCTGTTCTGCTAATACTTTTTGTTCCCCATAATAACTTATCGGACAGACAGGATCAGTCTCGCTGTAGGGTGCATTTAACCCATTAAAAACTAAGTCGGTTGACGTAAAAACACAAGGAATATTCAACTCAGCACAAAGATTAGCAATTTCTAGGGAAACTCCTACATTAATTTGATAGGATATTTCAGGATATTGTTGACAAAAATTCGGTTGAGATTGCGCCGCAGCATGAATCAAAGCATCGGGTTTAATGTCTTTAAATAAAGTTTTTAGTGCCTTAAAATCCGTTAAATTTAATTGAATAATATTAATATTTTTAATGTCATTTTTTTTAGAATTGCTAATTCCATAAACTTGCCATTGAGTTTGAGCAACCTGACAAAGATGCCATCCTAGAAAACCACTTGCGCCTGTAATTAATAGTTTATTCATCATCAATAAGATAATCTCAAATTTAGGAAAGTCTGCTGTTTACCTTTTGTTAACCCAAAAATTAAAATGCTGACTCTTTCTAATTTTATATTATTTTTTGTGAACAAAATCAGTAAATCTTGAAAAATCGGATAAAATCGAACATCAAGGATCACCTGAAATGGCATTTAGTCAACTGAAATAGAAATTGTTATTTTAATCATTAATCTCCATGAACGAACTGACACTCGCGTGGACAGAAGCAGGTCAGTCCCGCACTCAAACTCTCAATGATCAATACCCCACAAAACATTCGGGAACCATCCGTATCGGACGAGATCCAATGCGCTGTGATCTTGTATTATCTCATCCAACGGTATCGGGACTACATATTGAAATTTTCTTTCATCAAGCTGAACATAAATTCTATGTCAGAAACTTACGAGAAACGAATCCTCCCCTAATTAATCATCAACGGTTAATTAAGGGTGAAATTTCATTAAGGGTTGGAAGTCATCTACAATTAGGAGAACAAAAACTTGAAGTGATCGCGATTGATTTAACATCTTTATTAATAGCACCAACTCTGTTATTTTTACCTAATGAACTTTCCCAAAAACCCATCGTTAATCCAAATCCTGTACAATATGGTTTACAGTGTCCTAAATGCAAGCACGTTTCCTCTTATCAACAATTAAATTCAGGGTGTCCTTGGTGCGGAACGTCATTAGCAGCAGCAGTTAGTGTGATTTTATCCACCGAATCTTAACTTATAACCTCGAAATTAAAACTAACAAAAAAATGCAAATTCGACTGAGTTGGCAAAACTTAGAAACCGGAGAATGGCGAACCCCTATTTTAACACCTCCCATTGCATTAGGACGAGTTTTTGAACGAATGCCTTCTACAGTTAATGGAGAACGGGTTTCTCGGCTCGTTTTAGAAGGAGAAAGAGTCTCCCGTTTTCATGGGTTAATGACTTGGGAAAACGGACAGTTAATATTAACTGATACGGAAAGCAAAAATGGAATTTTAGTGAATGGAATCGCTCAAACTCGATGCTTTCTTGAAGAAGGAGATTGTTTACAAATTGCTCATTATAATATTACCATTTCTTTCGTTACTAATACCTTAACAAATCCCTCACAAAACCTTCCGCCAACGGCTGTTAATCCACCAACACAATTACCGACTGCTTCTGTCTCACCTTCGAGCAATTTCCCAACAACTCCAGCTATTTTTCCGCCTCAATTTTTCTTAGAATCTGGGCAAGTTTCTCTGCAACAATTACAAGCCACAGGATTACCCATTGATCAAATTACTTATCTAACCATTGGGGCAGGATTAGGCAGTTTTATTTGGGTTGATGTGTTAAGAATTTCTGGGGTTAAAGCTGATCAAATTATCGCATTAGGAATGGAAAATAAACCCTATACTCGTTATCAACAATTGTGTTTAAATTCCCAAATTCCTCCCCATGAACGCTTACGTTCTAACTCAGATTCCTGTCCTGATAATATCTGGGGATGGCCGAGTTATGCTCTCAGAGAAGCTTATACAGAAGCAAAACAAGGGCAATTTTTAACAGGATTAAAACTTTTGTGGCAAGTGTTTGCAGAACCCACCTTTGCTGAAACTTATACTCCCCGTTCCGGTAATGTATTTAATTCCATTGATCGAGAAATGAATCGCATTCAATGGTCAAAAATTTATCGATATGGACGAGTTAAAAGTATTCGTAAAACCACTGATGGACGCTATGCGATCGCCTATTCTCGCTCGACAGAAAACCGCCGAGATCATGGCTTTATTATTGCCCAATATGTTCAAATTGCTACCGGATATCCGGCGATTCAATTTCTCCCCGATTTACAACAGTATCGAGAACAAACAAAAGATTTTAAAACCGTTGTGAATGCCTATGAAAATCATCAACATATTTATGATAAATTAGAACAATCAGGAGGAACGATTATTATCCGAGGTCGAGGAATTGTCGCTTCCCGAATTTTACAACGATTGTATGAAGCGAGACAGAAACATTCTCAAATCCAAATTTTACATTTAATGCGATCGCCAAAAGCGCAAGGAAATCAATTTAAAAAAGCAAGAAGAACCGTTGAAAATCATTTTGAATTTCAACCCTTTAACTGGCCAAAAGCTTGTTGGGGTGGGGATTTACGCCAACAATTAGAAGCCGCTAACCCTCAAGAACGGTTAAAACTATTAGACCAATGGGGAGGAACGACTACAGCTAACCGTAAAGACTGGCGAAATATTGTTAATCAAGGACTTAGCCAAGGCTGGTATCGCATTATGTTTGGAACCGTTGAACGAGTCGAACCTACCCCGAACAATCGCACTTTAACAACGATTCGAGAACAGGAATTAAAGGCTAATCTTCAGTTAGAAGCCGATTTTATTATTGATGCAACCGGATTAGATGCAAAAGTTAATACGAATCCCCTATTAAATGATTTAGTCACCCATTATAATTTAACTTTAAATGCCTTGGGACGTTTGAGTGTAGCGAATGATTTTGAATTAGTTGAAATGCGGAATTCTAACGTTCCTGGGGATATTTTTGGCGGTCGAATGTATGCTTCCGGTACGATCACGTTAGGAGGGCCCTATGCAGCCGTTGATAGTTTTTTAGGATTACAATATGCGGCATTAGTTTCCGTTGAAAATTTAACTTCGATTTCCGCCCCAGGGTTACGCAAATTAACTGGATGGCGATCATTTTGGCAATGGATTAAATGGGTTAATAATCAACCGCCAAACTAAAAAAATAGGACTAATGTTGTTAGTTTAGATTAATAAGGGGTATAACCCCCTAGTCTTATTAATAAAACTTAATAAATCAGCGAAAAACCCAATATAATCTCTATCTCCAGATAGAGGACAGTCCCAATGGCTCAATATGACAGAGATCACAATATAGTTTCGGAAATATCACCGATCTTAATATCTATCAATCACTACTCCAACTTGACAAACAAGAGATGATAAAGATGTCGAGTTCAATTCCTAACCATGATACCTAACCTTAATCTTTTACCCGGCGCAATTCTCGAAATGGTCGCAGCCACCTCTCACACCCATTGCTTAACCCAAGCTGACCGCTACGGCTTGATGGCCGCCATTTTAGATGAATCTTTATCAGAAGAAGACCGCAGATGTATTGATCGGATGTTGCGAGCACTGCTTCGGGGAAAAATCGAAATCGTCAATGAATTTTCTACAGTTGCGTAAATTACCTCACATCTCAAATAGCAGCCTGTTTTGTGAACTCGACACCCTCAAAACAGGCTTCTGATTTTTCACAGGCAACCCAAAGCAAAGGACTGCTAACAACCTGGGTAAAATTAAAGAGATCATCATTGCGGCTGAATATGTTTCCGAGTTTTCTACCTGCATCTGTACAGCAGTTAACAGAATCGACATCCATCGCCTTTGCTCAAAATCTCCAATATCAAGCCATTTCAACCCCCCTACGAGATGAACCCATTCAAACCGTTTATATTCGTCAAGGAACAGGAGGAACACCGATTTTATTAATTCATGGCTTTGATAGTTCTTCCTTTGAATATCGACGATTATTACCCTTATTAGCCACAGAAAATGAAACCTGGGCGATGGATCTTTTAGGATTTGGATTTACAGAACGTGGCGGAGAATTGATGTTTAATCGCTCGGAAATTGCCACCCATTTATATTCATTTTGGAAAACTTTAATTGATCAACCTGTAATATTAGTCGGCGCATCAATGGGGGGTGCAGTTGCTTTAGATTTTACCCTCCGCTATCCTAATGCGGTGAAATCGATTGTTTTATTAGATAGTGCTGGTATGAAACCGGGGCCAGTGATGGGTAAATTTTTATTACCTCCTTTTGATTATTTAGCAACAGAATTTTTACGGAATCCTAAAGTTCGTCAAGCCATTAGTGAAAGTGCTTATTTTGATAAAACCTTTGCCTCTTTAGATGCTCAACGTTGTGCCGCCTTACATTTAGAAGCCATCGGCTGGAATCAAGCGTTAATTCGGTTTAGTAAAACGGGAGGATATGGAAAATTTGGCAATCAACTTGATCAAATTCAACAAAAAACCTTGATTTTATGGGGAGATCATGATAAAATATTAGGAACTCAAGATGCTTACAAATTTGAAAAAGCCATTTTTAATTCCAAACTAATTTGGATTAAAAATTCCGGTCATGTTCCCCATTTAGAACAACCGCAAATCACAGCCCAACATATTTTAGAATTTGTCAAATAATAGGAAACAGGGAACAGGGAACAGCTTAACTGCAATGCGTAGCGCTATATATCAACTGCAATTCAGGGTAATAAAACGGCAATCTAAAAACCCGGTTTCTTCAAGAAACCAGGTTTTTAAATGACTATTCTAACGGTCAACAGAACCCATAATAATATCGATACTGCCGAGAATCGCTACCACATCCGCCACTTTTTCTCCTCGAACTAATTCTGAGAGAATTTGTAAGTTACAGAAGTCCGCCGCCCGAATTTTGAAGCGCCAAGGAAACACATTATCATCCCCAATGATATAAATGCCTAATTCCCCTTTACCGCTTTCAATCCGCACATAATGTTCCCCTTTAGGAATTTTGAAGGTGGGGGCAATTTTCTTACCAATAAATTGATAATCAAAGGCATTCCATTCAGATTTCGGCCCCTCCATCATCCGTTTTGCTTCTAAATTCTCGTAGGGGCCACCGGGTAAAGCATCTAAGGCTTGATACAGGATTTTAACCGATTCCCGCATTTCCCGAATCCGTACTAAATAACGCGCTAAACAGTCTCCGGCCGTTTCCCAGTGAACATCCCAGTCTAACTCGTCATAACATTCATAGTGGTCAACTTTGCGTAAATCCCACTTCACCCCAGAAGCGCGTAACATCGGGCCAGATAACCCCCAGTTAATCGCCTGTTCACGGGTAATTACCCCTAACCCTTCAATTCGACGTCGGAAAATCGGGTTATTCGTAATTAACCGTTCATATTCATCAATTTTGGGGCCAAAATAATCACAGAAATCTCGACATTTATCTACCCAACCATAAGGTAAATCGGCAGCTACACCCCCAATGCGGAAATAGTTATTATTCACCATCCGGTATCCCGTCGCGGCTTCCCAGAGGTCATAAATTAATTCTCGTTCGCGGAAAATATAGAAGAATGGGGTTTGAGCACCGACGTCAGCCAAGAACGGGCCAAGCCATAATAGGTGATTAGCGATGCGGTTGAGTTCCAGCATAATCACGCGAATATATTGGGCGCGTTTGGGAACCTTCACTCCCGCTAATTGTTCGGGCGCATTCACCGTCACCGCTTCATTGAACATTCCCGCCGCATAGTCCCAACGACTAACATAGGGAACGTACATGACAACGGTACGATTTTCGGCGATTTTTTCCATACCGCGATGCAGATAGCCAATGACGGGTTCACAGTCCACCACATCTTCCCCATCCAGGGTCACAATTAACCGCAAGACCCCGTGCATGGAGGGATGGTGTGGCCCCATGTTCAAGACCATCGGTTCTGTGCGGGTTTCTATTCTGCTCATAATCTTATCTGTGTTCCCTAACGCGGATTTATTGCTTTCTTGGGATTTTTTTGAATTGTTTAATATTATAGGAACACTTGGATGGTCTGAGATCGCAGCTTTGACAGAAAATCCTCAATATCTCTTGGCACTTGGGTTGGGAGACCCAACCCCTACGATAAAATATTACAACTTTGGGGCGAATTGCTATATCTTATTTCCAACCCGCCCGATCCATAATTTGAATCGCATTAGCATTAAATTTCCCATAAGCTGAAACATTCATGGGATTACTTTTAAAAGTGCCATAACTTGCCAAAACTGGGGAGACCGGAACATTAGCAACGACTGGATATTCAAAAGCACTTTGAGCAAAAATCTTTTGTACTTCTGGACTAGCTAAATATTCTAAAAATTTAATCGCTCCAGCTTTATTAGGAGCATTCTTAACGACTCCTGCACCACTAATATTGGTGTGGGTTCCCTGGGCTCGTTGGTTAGGAAAAAATAACCCCACTTTACTTGCGATCGCTTGATCTTCCGGTTTTTTAGACCCCGCTAAACGTGCTAAATAATAAGTATTAGCTAAAGTTAAATGCCCAACACCAGCCGCCACCGCTTTAATTTGAGACACATCATTTCCTTCCGGGGGTCTAGCAAAATTAGCCACCAATCCTTTAACCCATTTTTCAGCATTAGCTGTTCCACTTTCTCCAATCATGGAAGCAACTAAGGATTGATTATAGATGTTATTAGAAGAACGAACAATAATTTTTCCTTTCCATTTAGGATTGCTTAAATCTTCATAGGTAGAAAGTTGAGCCGGATTGACTTTTGCTTTATTGTAAATAATCACTCTGGCTCGTTTAGAAAAACCGAACCAATGACCATTGGGTTCTCTGAAATTAGCTGGAATTGCTTGATTTAAAACACCGGAAGAAATCGGTTGAAAAATTCCCTGTTGTTGCGATCTCCAAAGGTTTCCGGCATCAACAGTAATTAAAACATCTGCGGGACTATTAGCACCTTCACTTTTAATTCGTTCGACTAATTCCTCCGCTTTTCCTTCAACAATATTGACTTTAATTCCTGTTTTTTTGGTGAAGTTTTGATAGATTTGATTATCGCTATCGTAATGTCGGGCGGAGTAAACGTTAACCACTTGGGGGTTGGCTTGACTGCGTGGCATCGGACTAATCCCACCAACAGCGACTACGGCTAAGGCTGTTCCAATGGTCAGAAATGCACGTCTAGTGATGTTTTTCATGGATCGAGACAACGTTTCCTTTAATGCAAGTTATTTTCAAGAAGTTAGGATAGCACTAATGCTAGTTATTCTCAATAATTGTTTTTGCACAGCAACTATGGTAAGATATGCAATTTTTGAAAATTCCCTAAGCAATCCTATTTGGTTTGTGGTAGGGGCAATTCATGAATTGCCCCTACGGTAAGGGTTTGAGTCATAGAGGTGATGACAACCGATTTAGACTTGCTATAGAGAAATTGCAGTTTCTATTGCCTATAGCAAGATTGCCTATTCCCTTTTCCCTGTTTCCTCTTCCCTACTAATGAAGTAATTTCTTGATATTTTGTCTTTCAACACGAATTTTATTGAAAATAATCATCAAATATACCCAAACAAAAAATATCCCTAGTGTCCAAAAACAACCAGGGATCATGAACTGGGACATCAGCCCCAGGAAATATGAGGAAAATCTAAGTTAATCACAATCAAGTGTATCGCGGGTATTGCGTCCTGTAACCGGGTTAGTTCCCGTTGCAACTTTACACAGGGTCAGTTGAGCATCCCGGCGTAACATCACATCGGTAAAATCGGCCCCTTCAATGATGGCCCCTTCAAATTCAGCGTTATAGGCATAAGCTCCTTCAAGGATAGCATTCTTGAGGTTGGTTCGCCGAAAACGGGCCATATCCAAGGTCGAATTACTTAGATCCGCACCTTCGAGATTGACATCTTGGAGTTTAGCTCCAAATAAACTAACTCCATGTAAATCAGTATGGCTAAAGTTACTTCCCCGTAAATTGGCAAAGTCAAATTCGGAGTCCGTCAATACTTGGCCAGAAAAATCGGCATTTAATAAGGTGCGCTTCTCATAATTTTCAGCTAAGGCGGATGGCGTTTTCAGCCAAGTTAGAACTATCCAAGCACTCAGGATCACTAAAACTCCAAGGGTTTTTAAGGGTGAGGTACTCCTCCAATTCATATTCTCTCCGGGGTCAAAAATAAACTTAATATAACTTAATATTCTAAGGGAAACAGGATAAAATGTTGACGGACAACCGATAACCCCCATCTATGTCGAAAGCAATTGGTTCTTTAGGGGAACAATTAGTCAGCCATTGGTTAGAAAATCAAGGTTGGCAAATTTTGCATCATCAATGGTATTGTCGATATGGAGAAATTGATTTAATTGCTTTGCAGAGGGAATCAAAAGATCTTCCTATCTTAAGTTTTGTTGAAGTTAAAACTCGCAGTCAAAGAAATTGGGATCAGGGCGGACGATTAGCCATAACCCTAAGTAAACAAGCAAAATTAATTCAATCGGCGGAATTATTTTTAAGCGACCACCCGAATTTTATTCAATATTCTTGTCGGTTTGATGTAGCTTTAGTTCGTTGCGATCGCTATCCTCATTCCGCCTCAACTACCCTGTTTGAAGATATTCCCACGTTTCCTAATGTTATAAAAGTCGGTCAACCTTTCTCCCTAAACGGCTACCGACTTCTATTACAAGATTATATTGAATCCGCCTTTAGCTAAAAGCTGAATCTCAAGCTAAGGCTTCAGGACAATAGCCTAATCCTCGGACAAATTGAGTTTTAAAAGATTCAACGTCCTCCCGATTGGGAATCCCATGAGACACAACAGCCACTTGGTAACGACGCATCACACTGAGGGGGGATTGACCTGTTTCTAAGCCCCAAAGGGCCATTAAAATTCGCATATCGGGTTCGTAGGGAATACCCAACTCGTGCATAAATGCTCTAAAATCCCCGTGTTCTTGAGGTGTCAGATATTGACGCATTTTGATCTTAATAATCCAGCCATCAATTTGATGAATCACTGTAATAAACTGAACGGGGAGGGATTGATGTGAACGCAAAAAGTCGATCACCCGAAGTGTGAGGCTTGTATTGGCTAGGTAGTAGAGGTATTCCATCAGTCATCTCCTGCATGATTGTCCCGCCTGTTTGTTGCTCAACTCCAGCCCGGAACCCTGCAACAAAGAGTAATAAGAGCGGTCTTTTTGATTCTTTTCTCAAGCCCGTTGATCCCAGTTGGAGGTCAAAGCGAGGCCAAAAATAATGCAACCTTTTTGTTGGTAGGCAGCATAACCCTATATTTATATATTGCCTAGATTAACAATGATAAGATAGGGGAAAAGCACCCGATTTCCTATGGGGGATTCTACCCAAATTCAATGCCAAGAATTACTAGGGAATAGCAGAGAGCGTATTAAGATCTAAGTGGGGATCTCCGAAGATCAGTTCGTTCTTCCTAGAACAGTTACTTAATTAAAATCATTCATTGGTAAAGGATAATTAACAGAGAATGGATCAGTTAGATTATTGGTTAGAAAGCTATAACTATGAACTTCCAGAGGAACGCATTGCTCAAAATCCAGTGATACCGAGGGATCATTCTCGTTTGTTAGTGATAGATTCCCCAAGGTCTCATCATCATTGTCTGTTTAAAAATTTACCTGAATTTTTACAACCGGGAGATTTATTAGTTCTCAATAATACCCGTGTGCTTCCCGCCCGCCTTTATGGGCGCAAAAGTAGCGGGGCGGTGGTCGAAGTTCTATTATTAGAGGAAAAACAGCATCATTGTTGGTTAGCATTAGTCAAACCCGGTAAACGATTTAAACCGGGGTCTGTCATTGAGTTTGAACTTAATTCTATATCAAAAGCGGATTTTCAGGAGCACAAATTACGCGCTACCGTATTAGATACAGATCCTGAAACTGGAGGACGGTTATTAAAATTTGAACTTCCTGAAGGACAGTCTTTAATTCCGCTTTTAGAACAGTTTGGTAATATTCCGTTTCCGCCCTATGTCACAGAAACAGAAGCGTTACCCGAACAATACCAAACGATCTATGCAGAACGTTCAGGGGCTGTGGCTGCACCAACTGCGGGTTTACATTTTACAGAAGAATTGTTTCAATGTTTAGAACAAAAAGGAATTGATAAAACCTTTTTAACTCTGCACGTGGGAGTGGGAACCTTTCGACCCGTTGAAGTGGATAATATTACCCAACATCAAATGCACGGAGAATGGATTGAAGTTCCAGAAGAAACCGTTGACAAAATTGAAAAAACCAAAGCTTCTGGAGGCAGAATTATTGCGGTGGGGACAACAGCAGTTCGAGCCTTAGAAGGAGCCGCTAACGAAAGGTTTTGTCAACCTGAACTTTCCCCAGAGAACTCCCCAAAATCTACCTTAAAAAGCTATTGTGGGAAAACGAATCTTTATATTTATCCCGGCTATAAATGGCAGGTAATTGATGGATTAATCACCAATTTCCACTTACCCAAATCAAGTTTATTAATGTTAGTTTCGGCATTAATTGGACGAGAGAGACTCTTGAGTTTATATCAAGTCGCGTTAGAAGAATCTGCCAATGAGTTCGGACGACAATATCGATTTTATTCCTTTGGAGATGCCATGTTAATTTTACCTGAAGCCGTATTATAGCCAGAGCTAGGAGTCAGGAGAACAAGGAATCAAATTCAGAACAGAACAGGGGGAACTCATAATAAATCCTCCCGTTCCCCAAACGAACTGAAACAATGAACATAACAAATAATAGCCCTGACCCTGCAATAATTCCTAAATAATTGGGAATCATTAAAAGTAAAGATTAGACCGCCAATCATCAACGATCTAACGGTGAGGAGTTGTGAGTTAAAGATTAGCCACTTCCTGTTTTAACGCGTATTGGTGGATATTTCCCATTGAGTCGAGTCGTGTGAACGGTTTCCGCTTTCAGAATTTCTAAATTGAGACGATAGCCAACATTCCGAACGGTTTGAATTAAATTCGGTTGGCGAGGGTCAGTTTCTACTTTTTTCCGTAACGATAGAACATGAGTGTCAATCGTGCGAGGATTATCAATAGAATCAGGCCATGCTCGTCGCAATAATTCTGAACGACTCAAAGGTTCGCCACAAGCTTGTGCGAGCACATAAAGCAGACTGTATTCTTGGGGCGTGAGTTCAATTAATTGACTGTGTAAACGAACTCGACGTTGTACCAAGTCAATTTTGAGTGCTCCATAATCCAAAGTTGTTGGCGGAACAATGGTGCGACTACGGCGCATCAAAGATTCGGTTCTGGCCAAAAACTCCTGCATTCCAAAAGGTTTTGCTAAATAGTCGTCAGCACCCGCTCTCAAGCCTCGGACAATATCCGATTCCGTTGTGCGAGCCGACAACATCAGAATTAACGATTGTCGTTGCTGCTGAAGCCATTGGCAAAATTCCAAACTATTCCCCTCTGGCAGTTCAGCATCCAAAATCACTAAATTGGGTTGATGAGCATAGAAGATATCCCTTCCATGATGCAAATCAGCCGCCTGATAAACCGAGTAACCAACGTGCTGTAAATGCCAACCCAAGAGTGATCGTAAATGCGGGTTTCCTTCAATAATTGAAATACAAGCAGATCCCACGGATACGAGCTTCCTTCTTCAATATTGAATTCAAGGGTAACAGGGTAATCTTTCTGATTTTGTAGCTCCTGTTACTCTGTCAACAGCTTATTTCCTCAAAACTATTAAGACTCTCAAAAGAAGCTCAGTTCCCTGGCAGAAGAAGTTAAGATAAAGCGAGTTAACATAGAGATAGACCAGTCATTGTCCCCTTAGTCCGTTCTAAGCTTGCTAGTCAGTTCGGGAATAGCCCGGTGATTTAATGCTTAATCAAATGACCGGATGGCGAACCCATCCCGCTTGAATCTAGTAATCACTACTCAAACCCCATTAAAACTATGCTTCAGGACACATTAACCATTCGCCATTACCAAAAACTCACCGACGCCCTTGTCGAGATGTGGAATCGAGGTTATCGCTATGATGATCTCAGATTATATTTGGACGGTTATTTGGCGGCACTCAGACATACGAACACCTTAGAACCCTATCTCATTAGTCGTTTGGAGGAAGAAACCACGCGATACATTTACGATCCCTCGAATTTTGAAATGCCGATGCCTCAACCGCAAGTAGACTATTATTAAGGCAGCTATTCCGAAAGGGTTGGGGAAAGGAGTGACAGGCGGAGTCTAGGAGCCTTGCAGATGAGGAGAAATCAGCTAATCATCGAGACTTCCCACTCTGTCCTCCGCACTCTACACTCCCATACCCCACACCCAATATTCTTTTTAGGAAGCTAAAGCAACTTCTACCATTTCCTGTAATTGACCCGTTTGATACAGTTCAATCAACACATCAGAACCGCCAACAAATTCACCGTTAATAAAAACTTGGGGAATCGTCGGCCAGTTTGAATACTCTTTAATGGCTTGACGAACTTCATAATCATCTAAAACATTATAGGTTTCAAAAGGAACCCCTAAACGGTTTAAAATCTGTACAACATTATTAGAAAAACCGCACATCGGCATTAACTTTGTCCCTTTCATAAAGACAAAGACTTTGTTGGTTTTGATGAGATTTTCAATTTTTTTTGTTACGTCTTGTACGTCTTGAGTCATAGTTCTGTGTTGAATCAGTAGAATTAAATTATCGGGATTGGAATTAACAAATAGATTGGCAAGATTATTGCACAATCATAGATTCGAGTTTAGCCTATTTTACTGAATTTGAGTGTTAACCTCTGTCACGATTAAATCACAATTAGGCGACTTGATGATTTTTTTCCCATTCTTGAGGGGTATAGGTCTTTAATGCTAAAGCATGAATCGCTTCGGTTGCCATCGCTTCTTTAACGGCTTTATAAACCATTTGGTGTTGTTTGACCAAGGTTTTCCCTTCAAATTCAGCCGACACCACAATCGCTTGTAAATGGTCGCCACCGCCTAAATCTTGGACTTGAACCACCGCATCCGGCAATTCCGCTTGAATCATCGCTTCAACTTGTTTGAGTGTAATCATGGCTATTCCTAATGGTGTTTAAAAAATATATTTTAGAGCTTCATCGTTAACGAGAAGGACATTTGTACTTTCCCCGCTTCGGTGACTTTTAAGGTGCGGTGGAGGTGGGTTGAGTGTTTCCGCTTCCAGTCCGGGGGAAGGGGTCACTCACAAATCCTAATTCAAGAAGTTGTTGATATGCTTTTTTACCTAAATCGCGGGTTGGAGCTTGGGATCGGATAATCTGAATTAATAGAGGAACAGCAAGTTCAGGTTGATTTTTAGCTCGGTGTAATAATGCTAACTGATAGGTAGCAGTATCCCGCATTTGAGCCGTATCACGAGCTAAATTCCGTTGGCTGTCTGCAATGCGGTTATCAACACCGGAAAAACTGGTCGCTAACTGTTGATAGAAATTGGATAATTGGTTAAAAACTTGACGAGCTTCCTGAAGTTTTTTTTCTGCCTCAGCATAATTTTCACTCTGAACTGCACTATCAGCTTCTTGCATTAACCGTTTTCCGCCCTCAACACTTAAAAAACTACTATTCAAAGATAAAGGACGAATATCATTCGGGTTCAGAGGTACGGGGTCAGCCGATGGAGGTGTCATCTCAGTTTCTGTTCCATCCCTCAACTGTACATCTTCTGGTGAAAGAGTTGGAGAAGATTCTTGAGCATTAACGTGAAGCGGTGATAAGACACCCCAAGCCATCATCAAAGGGATAGATAGATAGGCTGTACGTTGAAGGAAACTGACAGTTCCAGAGGATAGCATGACTCAATGGCGCGAACGCGATAAGAAAAAACATCAAACTTGATGGATCTTATCAGAAAAATGGGTTTAAAAGCTCCCCCTTCTATGGGGACTTTACATGAGTCGGACTTTAGCTTACCATAGTCAATTTAGTTTGGTAAGCAAAATGTTAAAAGCCTACAAGTACACAATCTATCCAACCCGTGAGCAAGCGATATTGCTTGCCAAGTCGTTTGGATGTGTACGCTGGTTTTACAACTATGCGCTTAACTTAACTAGCGAAACATATAAAGCAACAGGTAAGGGGTTAAGTCGTAATGACATCATTAATCTGTTGCCGTCATTAAAAAAAGAAGATGAATGGTTAACAGAACCCCCCTCTCAATGTTTACAACAAGTTGCTTTGGACTTGTCTAGTGCGTTTTTGAATTTCTTTGAAAAACGGGCTAAGTACCCCAATTTCAAAAAGAAAGGACAAAAACAATCTATTCGTATTCCACAAGGAATAAAGCTAAATGGTGACGAATTAACACTGCCAAAATTAGGTAAAGTTTACTGTAAAGTATCGCGCCTACCTGAAGGTAAGTTAAAGTCTGTTACTGTTTCATTAACTCCATCGGGTGAATATTATGCTGCTTGCCTTTACGATGATGGTTATGATCAACCTGCTTCAACATCAGAAGGCAAAGCTATTAGTGTGGACATGGGAATTAACCATTACGCTATTACCTCCGATGGGACTAAACATAGCAATCTTAAGTATTACCGGAAATATGAAGTCAAACTAGCCAAGAAACAAAAACAACTTAGCCGCAAGCAGAAAGGGTCTAGTAATCGCAACAAAGCGCGGATTAAAGTTGCTAAAGTTCACAGCAAAATTACTAGATGTCGTGAAGATTTTCTACATAAACTAAGTCGTAAATTAGTTGACGAGAACCAAGTCATAGTTATAGAAAATTTGGCAGTTAAGAACATGGTCAAAAACCACAAACTAGCTAAATCTATTAGTGATGCTGGATGGGGTCAATTCTGTACTATGTTGAAATACAAGGCAGAATGGGAGGGAAAAGTCTACATCGAAGTAGACAGATTTTTCCCGAGTTCCAAAACCTGTAGTCACTGCTTACATCAAGTAGATCATCTCAGTTTAGATATTCGCAGTTGGCAATGTCCTAAATGTCACACAATACATGACAGGGACATTAACGCAGCCCTGAATATTAGAGATGAAGGTTTACGAATTCTGGCGGGAGGGCATCTCGCTACCGCTTCTGGAGAAAGAGTAAGACCCAGTAAAGGCACTGCTTTTACAAGGCGTTTTTCTGTGAAGGAAGAATCCTCACGCCTTTAGGCTGGGGAGTTGTCAACATTAATCTTCACTGATCCCATACCGTGCCAATAACCTCATCCCCGGTTAACCCAGACAGGTTATATTTTTTCTGGGGGGTGGGGATCATACGTGATTGATTTTCTGCCAAACCATCCAGAATCAATAGATCTACATGATGAATGTGAGTTTAAACCGTCGAGGAAAAAGGATAGATTAAATATGACATCACCCATTAACTCATCTACTGCTTTATCCCAAAACTATGAAGGAATTGGTGTTCCTGACGATAGTATCGGATATGTTTTGCAACGAGGTGGAGAAGAATTAATCCTACATAAAGTTCCTGACCGCTTCACGGTGCGATTGTCTCCGAGTGCGTCGGAAGTTAAAGATCTACCACAGCCTTCAATTCCGATGCAACACGCGAATAGCGTTGCTCCTTCCCTAGAGGTGGTTCAAGTGGCATCGAATCAACTCGATGAGGCGATGGAATTAGCTCGAAATTCTGAATATGTTGACTTTGCAAGTCATGTTTACCAACTCGATAGTGATCCAGCCTCCACGGTTTATTTAACCAATCAACTAACAATTCAATTTCAAGAAGAAGTTGATGCCTCAACACGAAATGCTGTTGTTTCAAACTTGGGATTAAAAGAGTTAAAACCTATCGAGGGTGTACCCAATGGGTTTGTTTATGAAACCACCCCCCAAGCTCAAGAAAACCCGCTAAAAATTGCTAATCGTTTAACCCGAAATCCAGAAGTTTTATTAGCTGAACCTAATATTGTTATTAAAAGTCAGGCCCATTATGTTCCTCGTGATTCTCTTTATAGTAAACAATGGTATTTAAACTGTAATGACGGGAACCAAATGACCGCCGCGAGTCATATTTGTGCCGAGCAAGCTTGGGATATTACGAAAGGTGTTCGTTCCGTTGTGGTGGCCATTACCGATGATTCTGTCGATATTAATCACCCCGATTTTCAAGGAGTGGGTAAAATTGTTGCGCCTTTAGATTTAAAAGGTCGAGATAATATCCCTCTTCCTGAAGCCCCAACGGATAATCATGGAACTGCTTGTGCCGGGATAGCGGTAGCAGAAGAAAACGGGAAAGGAATTGTTGGGGTAGCACCAGGTTGTGCTTTAATGCCAATTCGGACAACCGGATTTTTAGACGATGAATCTGTGGAACAGATTTTTAACTGGGCTATTGATAAAGGCGCTTCTGTGATTTCTTGTAGTTGGGGCGCCAGTGCGATTTACTTTCCTTTATCTGTCCGTCAAAAAGCGGTGATTCATAAAGCGGCAACTCAAGGTCGTAAAGGGAAAGGTTGTGTGGTTGTTTTTGCCGCTGGAAATGCCAATCGACCGATTAATGGGATTCTGGATGAATCGGGCTGGCCGAATGATATTATTAAAGGCCGGGTTAAATGGTTATCAGGATTTGCGGTTCATCCCGATGTAATTACGGTTTCTGCATCGAATAGTTTAGCGAAAAAATCCGCTTATAGTAACTGGGGAACGGGGGTTTGTGTCTGTGCTCCGAGTAATAATGCACCCCCTGGAATGTGGTTACAAGAAACCGGATATATCGGCACACCTCCGGTTTTGAAAGGAACGTTACCGGGGTTAGGAGTATTTACAACTGACCGCATGGGTGCGGCGGGTTATAATCAATCGGATTTTGCACCGGATTTCGGGGGAACTTCTAGCGCCACTCCCGTTGTTGCTGGGGTTGCGGCTTTAATTTTATCTGCTAATCCGAATTTAACGGCACAAGAAGTTAGACGAATTCTCGAACAAAGTACAGATAAAATTGTGGATTCTGATCCTGATCCTCAGTTGGGAATTCGCATGGGTACTTATGATAAAAACGGCTATTCTCAATGGTTCGGATATGGCAAAGTTAATGCGTTTAAAGCGGTGCAAATGGCACAATATAAACCTATGGCTCAACAACAAATCACTCGGAATATTTCTCAGGAAAACCGTCAAACTATGGCGATTCCTGACAATAATTCCAAGGGTTTAAGCAGTTCACTTTCTATTACAGAAACCAGTCCGATTCAAGATATTCAAGTGACTGTTGAAATTGAACATAGCTTTTTAGGAGATATTGAAGTTTGGTTAGTTGCACCGAATAACGATCAAGTATTACTGCAAAATCGAACTTTGGGAATTAATACCCAATTGAAAACAACTTACACCTTACAAAATACACTGTATTTAAGACAATTCCTGAATCTTCCAGCCCAAGGAACTTGGCAATTAAAAGTAATTGATGGGGTTCCTGAAAATACCGGAACTCTCAAATATTGGAAATTGGAGTTAGGATTGTAAGGTTTGGAAACCCAGTTTTTGTGGCTCCTTGGAGGTGTTTCTCAATCATTTTGTATAAAAACTCGGTTTTTGTACTTATAGATAGATGGTAGGGTGGACAAGTTAGGAATAACGACCCACCCTACAGCTATTTTAGCTGAGGGTATTGTCATGGCGATCGCATTTTTTAGGAATTTTCTATTCTGTTTTCGTTAAAGAATTGTTATCTAAAATCAACTGTATCATGGGATAATTAAAATCAACAATTTGTTCCTAAAATCGAACCATGCTCCAGCCGCCTAAGATTTCTATTCCTTATTTTGCTACGTTTTTTTAACAAATTGGACAACAGGATGCTGCTAATATTACAGCAATTATAGAGTGAGTCAGTCGGTTAGGTTGATTACGTTATTGGGTTTTAGGTTTTGAGAAGATTTAAGTGGGGACTGTATATTTTAGGGAGCGGGGATGCTCCCACTACCAGGATAAACTTCTAACTCCTGTTTGAATTTTATCCTTCTTTATAGGCTCGAATCATGGCTTGTGTTCCTTGATTTTCTCCTAATCCTGGGTCTAAGTGTTGAACCCTTTTAAATAAATGATTAGCCAGTTCTGTACCGGGGAGAGACGGATCAGAATCAAGGGTTTCTTGAACAATTCTTAAATCTTTTAAGATATGTTTAATCATAAAACCCGGTTCAAAATCTCCGTGAGCCACTTTTAATCCTAAATTGGATAACGCCCAAGATCCGGCGGCTCCGGTACTACAAATTTCAACCATTAAATTCGGATCAATGCCTTGTTTTTCTGCTAATAAAATAGCTTCACAAATGCCTACCATATTTAAAGAAGCCAAAATTTGATTACATAATTTAACAGCTTGACCACTACCAACGGTTCCACAATATCGGATATTTTTTCCCAGGGTTTGTAAGATCGGTTGAGCCATTTTAAATATATTTTCATCTCCTCCCACCATAATCGTTAATGTGCCATTTTTAGCTCCAATATCACCGCCCGAAACAGGAGCATCTAAAAAGTGAAGATTAGCCGGTTTCAGTTGTTCTGAAATCAGGCGAGCCGCTGCTGAACCAATGGTACTAAAATCAATCACAATTGCACCGGGTTTGGCAAAATGAATGACACCATTTTTCCCTAATATAACAGCCTCAACATCAGGAATATCACCCACACAGGTACAAATAATATCAACATCCGTAACGGCTTCTTGAATTGAAGAAACAAGATTAGCACCAGCTTCTAATGCGATTTTAACACCAGGGCGATTTGGAGTTCGATTCCAAGCATTAACAGAATATCCTGCTGTAGCAAGGTTGGCACTCATATAGCCACCCATGACACCTAAACCTAAAAATGCTGTTTTCATTGTGCTTATTTTTGTACTAGGGAACAGGGAACAAAAAGTTCTTTAACTAATAATTAAGTATTTTTACGGATTAAACTTTAACAAATAAATTTAATAATAACATAAAAATGGTTATATACACGCAGAACTTCAGACCATACAAGAGAAATAACCAGATTGCCGTTTGACAATTATTAAAAAATGTTAAACACAAAAATATAAAAACTTTCTTAAGATTTATGGGTATATTAGAGATACAAACCAAGGGAAGTGGAGTGATAGAACGATGCAAGTCAAGCAACTTTTGAGACGATACGAGGAAGGAGAAACCAACTTTACAGAGGTAGACCTTCAAGGTGCCGACTTATCCGGTGTTATTTTAATTGGCGTTAACTTGTCAAGAGCCAACCTCACCGGAGTCAATTTAAGTCGAGCCTTCCTGAGTCGGGTTAAGTTAAATGGAGCCTGTTTACATCGTGCCAATTTAAGTTATGCCAAAATGAATGAAGCTAAATTTGGGGATGCAAACCTGAGTAAAGCGAATCTGAGTGGTGCTTTTTTGGTCAAAGCTAAATTTCCCAATGCAAATTTAACTGGGGCTATTCTAACAGGAGCTAATTTAAGATCTGCGACCTTAGCCAACGCCAATTTATGCTCGGCTAATTTACAAATGGCGAATTTAAGAGAAACAAATTTAACCGGAGTGAATTTTAAATGGGCCAATTTAATCGGTGCAAAACTCAGTGGAGCTAACCTATTTGGAGCAGAATTAACGGGTGTAAATTTTCAAAAAGCTTATATGAATGGTCTAAAATTAAATCGAGTTAATCTTGAGGGTGTAAATTTAAGTGAAGCGAAGCTCAATGGTGCAGATTTAGAAGATGCAAGATTAATGAATGCTAACTTAAGTGCAGCCCAAATGCGAGGTATTCGGTTAATAAAAGCAGATTTAACCGGAGCTAATTTACAACGAGCGAGCCTAACGTGGGCCAATTTAAACTGGGCAAAATTACCTCAAGCTGACTTAAGCCATGCAGATTTAAGAGATGCGTCTTTATTAGGAGCAATGCTTGAAGAGACTCAGTTTCATGGAGCAAAATTACCTCAATCTTTAAAACTTTATCTGGATTTAGCAATCACCTGTTCTAGTTTATATCAATCTCAGACTCAAACGTGTGCCATTGAGTTAAGATGATTAATAGGAAGAATTAAAAAAAGTATCCATGAGAACAGGTTATGTGATCGTGCTTGTTACAGCAAGTTCTAGGTTAGAAGCTGAAAAAATTGCCCAAGTCTTAGTTGAAAAAAAACTTGCAGCTTGTGTGAGTTTAACCCCTATTCATTCGATTTATAGCTGGAAATCACAACTCTGTCAGGAGGATGAATGGCAATTAATGATCAAAACCGATCTCAGACAATTTGAACAATTAGAAGCTAAAATTAAACAACTTCACTCTTACGAAGTTCCTGAAATTATTGCCTTACCCATTATTCAAGGTTCGGCGGATTATTTAAACTGGATTTCTGAACAAACTCAGAACAATTAAGTGCTTGTGCAAAATAAATTACCGAGTTGAGAAAGGAACTGCGATTTCCTGGGAATTAGAAATGTGTAAATAATTATGTTCGGGTACTTAAAAATTTTGTTTTCTTTTATTGATTTTAACCAACTTGATCTGGTATGATTAAACCTCGAAAAATCATGCACCCTCAAGGAATTTAAACCATGACTAACAATGTCGTGAATCGCATTGCTATTTCTACTTGCCTATCTTTACCCGTCATTGCTTTAACCGCTTTCAGTGCTTTAGCGGATACGATGAATATTTCAGTGATTAATAATAGTGGTAAAACCATGACGGCTGTATATTTTTCACCTCCTGAAGAAGATAATTGGGGTGAGAATGCACTAGAAGGAAGTATCGATGATCGGCAAAAACAAGATTTTGAGTGGGAAGCGATTAACTATGGTGGCCCAGAAAATGATTGTGTTTTCGATGTTCGTGCTGAATATGAAGATGGAAAATACACGGACTTAATGGGGGTGGATCTTTGTAAGGAATCGTCCTTAAATTTCAACTAAATCAATAGAAATTCTCCTGAAAAATTGAATATATTTTTAATTGATTATCAATTAATTTGTAGGCTGGTTTAACAATAAAAAAACAACCTACATTTTTTTTATGAGCGCAATAAAATGAACCAAAAATTGTGATTGATCAATGAGTTAATATATAGCACTACCCATGACGGTTAGGACATTTTTAAACTCTAAAACCCTTTCAATTCTTACTGTTCCCTGTTCCCTTGCGCGTAGCACTATAGGACTACACATTACAGTTAGGACATTTTTGAATTCTAAAACTCTTTCACTTCTTACTGCGAAGCACTGAGCTTGTCGAAGTGTTCCCTGTTCCCTGCTATAAAATCCGCCTTAAGGTTTTTCCTTTTTTGTTGCTAACATCATATTGGATTGATTGACCCCAAATTTATAACCGACTCCAAAATTAAGGGGTTTTAGCGATGAATTGCTTTGATAAACTTTCCTTAAATCTGGTTGATAACGAACACTAAACAAGGAAATAGGAGCGGTATAGGTTCCATAAAAGTCTAAATTCCATTGTTGAGGAACAAAGGATTTAAGAGGAATTCCAGAATCATCTTGTAAAATCGCTTGACTTTGATCTAAAATTAACCCTCGAATCGTTGAAAAAGTCGGTCTGTGCATTAAATAGGATGCCGCTTTCAAATATGTTACAGGTTGATTCATTTGTTTAACAAATTGGCTAAATTGGGGTGTTTTTTTCAAGCCGTCATCAGAAATATCCCCGGAAAAATAATATAAAGTTCGGGGTTGTTTTTCTCCCTGATGAACAAAATCAATTTTAACCCCTGGAATCATCCCTTTTTCAAATTTTTGAATTTTAGCATCTTGATCTAACCCAATATATTGCAGATCTAAAATTCGATTATTAGTTCTCGCCATAAATAATAAAATCAGGGGTAAAACGCCTTGATTCGATAAATCAGACTTCATTTCTTTAGTTTGGAAGAAACTAAACTGAAGTAAAGAATAAAGAGAATCTCTAACATCAGCTAACTTTTTATTGCGTTGACTTTCAGATAATTCTTGAAAGTTAGGAACGGTTCCAACGGGTTCTAAAGCAGCGAGAACATATTCTTGAGCCGTTGGGAAAAATAAATAAGCATACAAGAAATCGGGGCCACTAAAGGGATAAAAAATCCGAGGATTAGATTGATTAATCTTAGCTAATTCTTCCTGCGACCATTGACTAACTTTGGTGAGTTGTTGTTTTTCTAGTTTTGACCAAGCTGGATCAATAAAATTACGATAATTAACCCAGAATTGAGATTTTTGTAACGGATAAAATTGACTCTTTTGATCAACGTTCATTCCCGCAATAAATTTAGCCGTGTCGGTTAAATCATCTCCTTGTTTTTGATCATATTGAGCTAAAGGATCAATAGGTTTCGCTGGAGTTAGGGATGAAGTTTTTGCGGTTTCCCCAACTTCAACTTGGGGTGTTTCAAGGTTGGGTTGTGGTTCAGTTTTAGAACAAGATTGCAACCCGAAAATACTGAAAATGACGAACAATAAAGCTTGAATTTTCATAGATTACACTAATTTATAACGAATTCCGATAAAATACCAAGGTAAACCCAAGGCAATTGTTCCTAATCCGGCTAAGGATTCTAATGGTTTATCCTGAAAAATAAATATTAGCATCCAAAGGCTAATTCCCAAAAAAATAATTGGGGTAATCGGATATCCCCAAGTTTGATAGGGACGGGGCGCATCAGGACAACGAAAGCGATAGACAAACACTCCTAAAACGGTGATAAAGGAACAAAAAGTTAGGGTAAATCCTAAATAGGTAATGACGGCTTCAAAGCTGGAAGTAATGATTAAAGTAATGACAATTGCCAATTGTAAACACATCGCATAATAGGGAATTCCCTGTTTATTTTTTTTAGATAAAATTTTAAATAAAGGAATATCTTCTCCAATGACTTGGGTAACTCTTGGCCCCGCTAATACCATTGAACTAATTGAAGAAATTAAGCCGAATGCGATTAATAAACCCATGATTTTTGCCCCAACATTACCAAAGATTTGTTGCGCTGCAATATAACCAATTTCTAATTGTCCGGCTAATTGATTGATAGGGGTGGTGTAAAGAAAAATAAAATTAAGTAATAAATATAAAATTGTAACGATTAATGTACCGATGAGGAGCGATCGCGGTAAATTTTTTTCAGGTTCTTTAATCTCACTGGCTAAATAAACGGCTGCGTTCCAACCGGAATAGGAATAAGTTACATAAACTAAAGAAATCGCAAAGGAAGAACTAAAAATTTTTGGAATATCATTAACATTAGGTAAAAAACCGATAGGTTGTGGATGAGCTACGGTTAATCCAGCTAAAATTAAAACTAAAATTAGGATAACTTTTAAAACCGTAAATGCTTGTTGAAATAAACTACCAAGTTTTAGAGTTTGACTGTGAATCAAAGAAACGAATACAACAGCAATCAAGGCGATCGCCATCGAAGAATTTAAACTTGGAAAGACACTGGATAGATATTGAGCAAACGCCATTGCTGCTGCTGCAATCGGAGCCGCAAAACCCACGGTGACAGAAACCCATCCTGAGAGAAACCCCAACAGAGGATGATAAATTTTAGATAGATAATGATATTCCCCCCCGGAACGGGGCATAGCGGCTCCTAATTCTCCATAACAAAGGGCACCCGAAAGGGCAAAAATTCCGCCGATTAACCACAATAATAAAATCCCAAAACCCGATTGAATATCGATGACTTGGAACCCTAAACTGGTAAAGATACCCGTTCCAATCATATTAGCAACCACCAGACAAATTGCGGTTAATAAACTAATATGACCTGAAGATAAATTCGGCTTTTCAGAAAAATTAGAAGGCGGAGTTGTCTGGTTCAATGAAGTCATGAATATTTGGAGTTACTGTTTGTTGCCCTACTGATCAATGATTCGGGGCGGGAGAACCCCGCCCCTATGGATCATCACTCTTGGAATAAAGCGGTGCTGAGGTAACGTTCGCCAAAACTCGGTTGAATCATAACAATCAGTTTGCCTTTATTTTCAGGACGTTTGCCCACTTGAATCGCCGCATATAACGCCGCCCCGGTGGAAATTCCTGATAAAATTCCTTCTTCACGGGCAATTCGACGGCCAAAGGTCATGGCATCTTCATCTTGAACTTGAATGACTTCATCGATGAGATCCACATTTAAGACAGGAGGAACAAACCCCGCCCCAATCCCTTGAATTTTATGGGGCCCTGGTTTGCCCCCGGATAAAATCGGACTATTAGCAGGTTCTACCGCAATCGCTTGAAAATTGGGTTTGCGTTGTTTCAGGACTTCTGCCACCCCTGTTAAGGTACCTCCAGTTCCCACCCCAGCAATCAGAATATCAATGCCACCATCGGTATCCGTCCAAATTTCCTCCGCCGTAGTTTTGCGATGAATTTGCGGGTTAGCTGGATTACGAAATTGTTGCAACATATAGGCATTGGGTAGAGTATCGACAATTTCCTGAGCACGTCGAATACAGCCACTCATGCCTTCAATTCCTGGGGTGAGTTCCAGTTGAGCCCCATAAGCTTTCAGCATCGCCCGACGTTCTGAACTCATGGTTTCTGGCATTGTTAAAATTAAATGATAGCCTCTAGCAGCAGCGACCATTGCCAAGGCAATTCCGGTATTTCCTGATGTGGGTTCCACTAATACAGTTTTACCGGGGGTGATCAGTCCTTCTTTTTCGGCAACATCAATCATATTTACCCCGATCCGATCTTTGACGGAGGAGGCGGGATTCATCCCTTCTAATTTCACGACAATTTGAGCCACACATCCTTCCGCCTGCGGAATGCGATTGAGTTGGACTAAGGGAGTGTGACCGACTAATTCAGTAATGTTATGAGCAATACGCATATTGAAACTCAAAAATAAAGAACAGTGATACAAGGAATCTTAGGAACTCCAACCTAACCGTTTAGATGTAATACATAATATCCTTCTGTTGTCGAGCATCTCTTTGTTCGCACAAGTCTTTTAAGGAGTATTTCTGTAACACCGAGTTAGCCATTTGTTCAGCTTCTTGCCAAAATTCCCAAATAATTGAACTTTCAACGGTATTGGGGCAAGAATTTTGAGTGACTGCTTCGGGATCTGTGCCTTCTAAGCAGTTGACCACATCAAACAAAGTAATTTTCCCAGGTTCCTTCGCTAGATAATATCCACCTTTGGAACCTCGTTGACTGCGAACAATACCACAGCGCCGCAAGATTGCCAGTAATTGTTCCAGATAGCGATCAGGAATGTTATGCTGGGCTGCAATTTGGCGAACCTGCCTGGGTTCAGGATCATGATAGTGGGTCGCCAATTCGATCAGGGCGAGCAAGGCATACTGACTTTTACAGGAGAGTTCCACGCAGAAATTATTGACAACGGTTTCACTAGAAATGATTATACCCCAGTTTTCCTCTCGGAATAATCGGGGTTAAATCAATGGCAGTTTTACGGGAAAAAATCCTAGAAAAAATCGGACTTTAGGGGTAAGGGGTTGGAAGTTGAACGTCTGTTTTTAGGTACGGCTTGCTGAAAAAGTAATAGAAAAAGAAAAGAATGATTAACTAGCGAATGAAGTTAGAAGGGTAAATAAGTTTTTTTTGAGGGAAGGAGTTAACAGATAAGTTGTAATCATCAATCTTTTTTTACCGCAATTTGCCTCCATTCCCTCTACTAGCTCAGGTTTTTGACGGGGTTGTCACTCCGTGAGATCTAATTCTTTAAATTACAGGAATTCAAGCATTAGAAACCTTGGCAAATTCTTTTAATTCGATGGCGGAACAATTGAAACAATCCTTTGATCCCTTATTAGTGATCAAGAAAAAATAACCCTCTTTTTGTGCTGGAGTTTCAAAATTCTGCTAAAGCACTACAATGGATTACTTATCTTCCTCTTTCAGCATAAAGTCTATGTCGAATCGATTTCTTCATCCGTGGGTTTCTTCCCAGTTTAAAAATATTTCTCTGAGAAATCTGCTAATTTTTCCCTTTGTTTTGCAAATTTTTCTTGCGGTTGGGTTAGTAGGGTGGTTATCATTTGAAAATGGACAAAGCTCTGTCAATAATTTAGCTAATAAACTACAAAATGAAGTTAGCAAAAGGATTATTCAAAAATTAAACTATTATTTAAAAACTCCGATTCAGGTTAATGAAGTGAATTTAAATCTGATTCAATCAGGAGTGTTTAATTTTCAAGATTTAAATGACATTCGTCAGTTGTTTTGGAAGCAAATGAAAGTCTATCCCTATCTCAGTTATTTTAATTTAGGGACTGTGGATGGATTGTTTTTAGGAGTGGGTCGAGAAGATGATGGGACACTTTATTTAGAACTCATGAAACCAAAGGATAACGGTTATTATAAACGGTATGCTTTAGATCATCAAGGTGATCCGACAACCCTACTCACAACTGAAAAATACCCTTATCGGGAAGATGAATGGTATAGTAACGCTGTCCAAGTCGGTAAACCGATTTGGACGGATATTTATGAATGGGATGATCGTCCTGAAGTCATTTCTATTGCTTCTAGTTATCCAATTTATAATCAGCAAAATCAATTAGTCGGAGTCTTGGGAATTGATCTAATTTTGACTCAGATTAGTAATTTTTTAAAAAAATTATATATTAGTCCTTCGAGTAAAATTTTTATTATAGAACGGGATGGTTTGATTGTGGCAAGTTCCAGTTCTGAAAAGCCTTATTTAGAATTGAATGGAGAATCCAAACGATTAAGTGCTTTTCAAAGCCGTGATCCGTTAATTCGAGCCTCTAGTCAATATCTGATTCAACGGTTTAATCATCTCAGCAAAATTCATAAAAAACAAGCCTTAAATTTTAAATTAGACGGTGAAAAAACTTTTCTATGGGTCACTCCTTGGCAAGAACAATTAGGTCTGAATTGGCTGATTGTGATTGCGATTCCTGAGTCAGATTTTATGGGAGAAATTAATGCTAATACTCAGAGAACAATTTTATTATGTTTAATTGCATTAGTTGTGGCAACAACAATGGGAATTTTAATGGCTCGTTGGATTACTGAACCTATTTTAAGATTAAATCGAGCTTCTCAGAAAATCACGACAGGAGATTTAGATCAAAATGTTCAAGCTACCCGAATTATTGAACTCGCAGAACTAAGCCAGTCTTTTAATCAAATGGCGAATCAAATCCAAGGTTATTTTGAAACCTTAGAACAAAAAGTGCTAGAAAGAACCGCAGAATTAGTGGCAGCAAATGCTAAAATTGTAGCGTTAAATCAACGATTAAAAGCCGATAATTGTCGCATGAGTGGAGAGTTATATTTATTCGGGCAAATGCAGCAATTAATTTTACCCAAAGCCCAAGAATTAGCCTTAATTCAAGGATTAGAAATTGCTGTTTATATGGAGCCTGCCTATGAAGTTGGTGGGGATTATTATGATATTCTATATACTAATGGGGTTGTCACCATTGGCATCGGAGATGTGACAGGTCATGGTTTAGAAAGTGGTATTTTAATGGTCATGACTCAAGCAGCCGTTCGGACTCTCAAAGAAATTCCAGAGTCTGATCCAGTTAAGTTTTTAAATATTTTAAACCGAGCAATTTATCGAAATGTTGAACGGATGAATTCTGATAAAAATATGACTTTAGCGATTTTAAATTATCAAAATGGTCATCTCAGTATCACAGGTCAACATGAGGAAATTTTAGTGGTTCGTCAAGAAGGTAAAGTTGAACGAATTAATACCATTAATTTAGGTTTACCGATTGGTTTAGATGAAGATATTTCGGAATTTATTCATCCAACTTGGGTTGAGTTAAAGACGGGAGATATTATTGTGCTTTATACGGATGGAATTACCGAAGCTAGAAATCTGGAAAAATCCCAATATGGACTAGAAAGACTGTGTAAAGTTGTGAGTAAAAATTGGCACAAACAAGCGGAGGAAATTAAAGAAACTGTGATTTCCGATGTCAGAACATTTATGGGGAATCAAAAACAATTTGATGATATTACCCTATTGATTTTAAAACAACGCTAGAAAAAGGATATTCTAACTGACATCGCCAGGGTTAAACAGAATATTGTCAAACAATTGATGATTTTGTAGAGTTGAGTTAAGATAATGTAAAACCTGATGTTTTGAGTGGCATCTGCTAGATTAAGTGTCCTTATTAAATTATCCCTTGATTGACCATAAGGTCTAATAATTATGGTACAAATTTTTGGAGAGTTTTTACATCAATTTCCTCCTGATCATGATTCTTTAGAGTTGACATTCACACCCACCTCTCGACCGATTAAACAACGATGGAAGAATAATCTTTTATCGGCTCATTTTGTAGCAGATTACTTTTCAACCTTTTTACCCTTGGATGCTGATCACCCTAGCCGCGAAAAACGAATTAGACAAGGGAAAGGAGCCGTTAGTTATGTTGCTAATGAATTATTAGAAAATGCCATGAAATTTAATAATGAAATGGTAAAATCCAGAATTAAATTTGGTATTCACTTTATCGAAGAAAGCAACGCGATAACGGCTGCTATTTTTGCGACCAATTCTATTACCATAGAAGGCATGGAAAAGTTTCAATTTTTCATTCATGAATTACTCACTGAAGATTCCAATGAGTTGTATATTCGTCAAGTTGAACAAAGTGCAGAAGATGAAAATAATAATGCTTCAGGTTTAGGCTTATTAACGATGATCAATGATTATCAAGCTCTGCTGGGGTGGAAATTTGAACAAATCTCCGAAGAACCGAAAATTATTGTCGTTACAACAATGGCTCAAGTGACCGTGTAAAATTAAGTTGTTTTCACAACTCGATAGAGGTATAACAAATGGCAATACAAGAAATTAAAGGTGAAGACCATATTGTTCAATATGATCCTGAATCCGTTACAATTTGTTTTCAAGGAGAATTAAGTTTAGGAGGGCCTGTTGAATATGAACCGATTAAAAGCTTATTAGACCAAGTGACAGCAACAAAACCACCTCTCATGACTTTGGATTTAAGAAATCTATCTTTTTTAAATAGTTCGGGAATTAGTTTATTATCAAAATTTGTGATGAGCTTGCGAAAGAAACCTCAAATTCAATTAATTATTTTAGGAACTAAAGAAGTGGCCTGGCAAGATAAATCTTTACAAAATCTTAAAAAATTTTTACCCAGTTTGCAGCTTAATATTGAATAATGTTTAATTAATTTTAATCAAACTGAATAATGCAGCTAATCCAAACCCAAAAATCAAAATTCCAGAAATTCGGTTCACCCCTTGTAGAGTACGAGTGCTGATTTTATCACGGAATACACTCACTCCGCTAACCAAGAGAAACCACCACAATGCTGATCCCAAAAAAACGCCTAAAACCAGGATAGCTGCATCCCTATAATGATTTTTATTCCCTAAGCCTAAACCTGAAAAAATAGCAACAAAGGATAAAATTGTCATCGGATTTGTTAAGGTGAGAAAGAAGGTAGAAGTATAGGCACTCACCCCTTGTTTTGAGGATAAAATTTCAACTTGTTTTACAGGTTGAGTGAAGATTGTTTTTAAACCTAAATAACATAAGAATAAGCCTCCAATTAGCTTTAATTCGATTTGTTGACTAACTAAAAAGTTAGAGATTATCGTTAATCCAAATCCAGCAATAAGACCATAGAAGGCATCCGCACTAGCAGCACCTAACCCCGTCAAAAATCCCAGCCAATACCCATCACATAAGGAACGACGAATACACAAAATCCCAATTGGCCCCACAGGGGCAGCAATGGAAAAACCAATGATGAAACCTTGAGCAAAAAAACTCATAAGTCCTTGTTAAAAATAAATTATCTAGTTGAGAAAGGGAACAGGAACTGCGATTGAATGGGAACAGGGATCAGGGAATCACTCCATGTGCAAATAATTATATTTGGGTACTGAGCATCAATCAAAAAATATCGTTTCTTCTCTCTCAAGAGCTTACTCCATTTTTAGCATCTGATAGACTAATAATGGAATTCCTCAATTAAACGCAATATCAAAGGGAACTATGATTCAGAATCATCCTTTAGTTTTAGCAACAGATTTAGATGGTACATTTTTAGGAGGTTCTCCAGAACAACGACAGGAATTTTATGACTATTTAGAGGAAAATCGCGATCGCTTACAATTAATCTTTGTTACAGGTCGAAGTTTAGAACTGATCCTGCGTTTATATGAACAAAAAGACATTAAGATTCCCCAACCGGATTATATTATTGGAGATGTGGGAACCACAATTTATGACGGAAAAACCTTAACCCCCGTTGCAGAAGTTCAGAATTGGGTTGCCGAAATTTGGGGAAATGCCAGTGAATTTGCTCAACAACTATTAGTCGATGAACCCGGATTAACCTTACAACCGATTTTTGCTGAATATCGTGTTTCCTATTATTATAAACCCGATAAAAACCCAGACCAAATTGTAAAAAAAATTGAAGAAGCTGGATTTCAGTGTATTACCTCGGCAGATAAATATTTAGATATTTTGCCCAAAGGTGTTGCTAAAGGTTCAACATTGCTTAAATTAATTGAATTTTTAAACCTACATCCCCAAGCCGTCATTACATCGGGAGATTCCTTAAATGATTTACCCTTATTTGAAACCGGATTAAACAGTATTGCAGTGGGAAATTCCGAATTAAAATTAGTCGAAAAAATTAAAACTTTAAAGAATGTTTATTACAGTGAGTTACCCGGAGTCGCTGGAATTTGGGACGGAATCAAATATTATGGAAAAACATTCTAACTTTTGATCCGGTTAACACAAAATGTATGAACCCTCGCCAGATCGTACGCGGCCCCAAAAACCTTGCACTGAGCATCGTCAAAGTGGCAAATGGCGTGTGGGCGAGAACCCAGAGTACAAGCAATTGTCTAGTCGGGATATTTAGGGTGAAATTCCTAAATATCCCATCCCCTTCAGGGGTGGAAGTGTCAAAATCTCTGCAACTCAGGTATAACTTCCCTAGAAAATGTTACATATTATTGCGTTGATTCCTAAAAGTTGAGATGGAGTTGCCTTAATCCCCTAATCTTGATTGATAGCCAACCATGTCGCTCTCAAGCTCTGAGTGTTCGTGGTAGAGTCATTCAAACTAAAGGCAAAACTAAAAAACCCAAGATTTTTTTAGGGAGTCGCCGGATGGCATTCGGAGACTTGAAACGGGCGTGGAGAGAATGCAAGACCTAGCTTTTAGGCGATTCTTGATGAAACGTCAACCCACCGAGAGGCTTTGCCTGGTAGGAATCCACTGCTGTTGAGGGAGTGGAGGATGTCAATAGAAGATAACAAACGACGTTGAGTTCGAGATTAAGGAGATATTAAGGTGGCGCTTCCTTTATTAAGCTATGGCCCGACCAGCCGCAATGTTCGTGTCGCGGGCTTTGAAGTAGCGGGTGATGAACAACCCAGAATTTTTACGGCTGAAAATATGCCTTCTGGTTCTGAGTGGGATGACATCATTTGGGCTGCTTATCGCCAAATTTACAGCGAACATCAAATCCTGAAAAGCAACCGTCAAACCAACTTAGAGTCTCAGCTTAAGTTTGGTCAAATTAATGTACGGGATTTCATTCGGGGTTTAGCAACTTCCGATCCCTTCCTGCGTCGCAACTATCAAACCAATAGCAACTACCGTTTTGTCGAGATGTGTGTCCAACGTATCTTAGGACGGGATGTTTACAGCGAACGTGAAAAAATTGCATGGTCGATTGTGGTTGCTAACAAAGGCCCTAAAGGTTTTATTGATGAGTTACTCGATAGCGATGAATACCTGGATAACTTCGGGTATGATACGGTTCCTTACCAACGCCGTCGGGTGCTGCTTCAGCGCAATCAAGGGGAAGTTCCTTTTAATCTCAGAACACCTCGCTATAACGAATACCATCGGAACCAACTTGGATTCCCTCAAATCGTCTGGCAAAACGAGGTTCGTCGGTTTACTCCCCAAGAAAAACAACTCAAAGCAGGCGATCCTGCGAATTTCTTGGGTTTAGCACGGGCTGTGACTCCGACCATCACTCCCGTGACTCGTGTTGCGTTAGGTGATATCAGTATTGAAACCATGGTTCCCTACCGCAAAAATTAATATTAGCGATGGCAAAGTCAGCTAATTTTCCATAAAAACGTTATTAAAATAGCGTTGAAAACCCATCTACAGTTCTAGGGGCGGAAAATTCGGATAAAGATTGGTGAAAATACTCATCAATCAATAGCCGAATATTTCGCCCCTACCTGTTTATTAGTAGGGAACAGGGGGAGAGAGGAGAAGAGGAGCAGGGGGGGCAGGGGGAGAGAGGAGAAGAGGAGAAATTGCTGTTCCCTATTGGCCGTTGCCCATTGCCTATTGCCTATTGCCCATTGCCTATTTTTTCTTTCCACCAAATAATCCTCCAAACAAACCTCCTTCTTTTTTAGGCGGTTGTTGGGCTGTTTGTGCTTTTGTTGCGGCTTGGGGCGTTGTTTTTTCCAGTTGTTTTTTAGCATCTAAAGCTTGGGGTTGTTTTGGGTTCAATTGTAATGCTCGATTAATATGAGGCGTGGCAAGTTTGGGTTGATTTTGTTTTAAATAAACTAACCCTAATAAAGCATGACAAAGGCTATTATCGGGTTCTCTTTTAATAGCATCTTTAAGTTCTAAAATTGCCTCGGCATAGTTTTGAGTCGCCATTAACTGTTCCGCACGCCGACAAGCTTGTTCAACGAATGAATCTTTCTTCGTTATCACAGGGGTTGGAGTAGGAGTCGAAGTTGAGTCAGAACCTTGAGGAGATGAAGAGACAGCCCCCCCGTTTTTTTGAGTTTTACGCAATAAATAAACTAAGTTTAATTCGCTAATTTGACCGATTAAATCTAAGGCTTTTTGGGGAGATTCATATTGATTTTTAGCTAATTCTTGAAGCTCGGCTTCATAAGCCGTTTGATAATCAGAAGCTTGCATCAGTTTTTGGGCGACTTCCGTTTGCAAGTTCAGGTTATGCTGTTCTTTGACGGTACGATCACCTATTGTTTTTAACAGTAGAATATATTCTTTGCGTTCCGTTTCTTTAGAAAACTGATTATAAGCCGGACTGACTAACTTTGCTAATAATTGCTGGGCTAACTCCTGATCCTTCGGGTTGTCAAAGGGACAAGTATCAGGATGCAAACGGCGAGCGATCCGCATATAGCGTTTGCGAATCTCCTCAAAGTCTGCCGCTAGAGAAACCCCTAAAATCGCATGATGATCCGTAAACTCAAACTGAAATAACCCTTGTTTAAATTCAAACATACTTTTCTGCCTTCCTTAGCGAAACTTACAATTGAAACCATCGCACCCCTTTGCTCTTAATATAGCCTGTTCCCAACCCTAAGCCCTGAAAAAACCAGATTTCTGCGAAAAACCTTGGTTCTAAACTGTTGTTTAAAATTTTTTAATTAAACGAGTAATTCTCCGGTTTCTTGCAATATGCGTAAGCATCGACGAGTTTTTAAGGAAATCAACCTGTGAGACCAAGAGCCCAACCAAGGCTGTATCGGGGCTTTAACCACCGTAACACAGAAAATTAACCTCCATAATACCCCTAAAGAAAGTTGAGAACATGGAGTAATTCTAATTAAATTTGATATTCCTTGCATGACATTTTGGGCTAGTATAAGACAGATAAATTACAACTATAATCAAAAAAAGGATGCTAACTAGCATCCACAGAATGATTCATTGGTTTTATCTCTATTTTTCAGGTTATGAGAGGGAATAGGCTGTTTGTAACGCCCACCAAACTAAAACGCCAATTCCTCCCAAAACCAGCACGGAAGAGAGAATAATAGCAGTGGGACTGTCCGCCCCTTTAAATTTCATAATCCCACGATCTAAGTCGGATGCCATAATTTACCTCGCCTAACTCTAGGAGAAATTTTAGCATTTATGACTTCCTCTGTGGCAATAGAAAATCAAATCAAACTAATTGAATTCCCTGAGCATCTAAGCTGTGTTTCAGACGTTCATTGAGATCAGAACGTACCCTAGAATAGTCAGGAGTTCTGACCCAAACCGTTAGTAAAATTTTAATCCCACTGGCGGCTATTTCTTGAATCTCAATATCGGGTATCGGTTCCGATATAATGCGTTGATCCCCCTGAACAACAGAGGTAAATATATCTCGTAATTGGTCTAAATTTGTATGATAATTAAAGGTTAACTTTAAATCGACGCGACGGATAGGTTGAATGGAGTGATTAACAATTTTATCGCCATAAAGTTTACTATTGGGGATAATAATTATTTTGTTATCGGGTGTCGTTAAAAGAGTTGTAAAAATTGAAATTTCCTCAACGGTTCCTTCTACTCCCCCTCCTTCAATATAATCTTGAACTTTAAACGGACGGAAAATAATCATAAATACCCCGGAAGCGAAATTGGATAAAGACCCTTGTAGTGCTAAACCAATGGCTAACCCAGCCGCGCCTAAAACCGCTATAAAAGATGTGGTTTGAATTCCGAGTTTTCCCAGGGCTGCTAAAACTACAAACGTAACCGTTGCAATATAAATTAAATTAACTAAAAATCGAATCAAGGTTGGCTCTAATTGAGCTTTAATCATTAACCGTTTGCTTAAACGTTGTATCAATTTTGCTAACCATAACCCTAATAATAAAATTAAACTCGCAATCAAAATACGAGTTGCAAAATAATTGATTAATTGAATTAATAAATTCAATAATTCCTGTTGTTGTTCCCTTGTAAGCATAGGCTATAAATCCTCATCAAAGTTGAAATTGAATTCATGATTGCTCATTCATCAGCTTAATATTATAATTTTATGATAGAATGAACCCGTGAAATATAATTGTATTGACTTTGCATGAATTCTTCTCCAACCCCTAACGAATTTAACAATATTCCAAACTTGGGAAAGCAACCTGCTTCAGCCGATCCCGGTTTACAACGGTTTGCACTACGGTTAAAAACCAACCTGGGACGAGATACCTTAATTCAAAAAGAACTAGATCAACTCAGAATTAAACTTCAATCTGATCGAGTCGTTTTATATTATTTTTATTATCAATGGAAAGGACAAGTTACTTTTGAATCATTAAGTAACATAACCTTATCCATTTATGGTTCTACAGGGGCAGATGAATGCTTTAATCAAAACTATGCTCAGTCTTATCAACACGGAAGAATTAAAGCGATCGCGGATATAGAAACAGAACCCATACATCCTTGTCATCAAGGGTTTTTACGCAGTCTCAAAATTCGGGCTAATTTAGTCGTTCCTGTGATTGTTGTTAACGAACTTTGGGGGTTATTAATTGCTCATCATTGTCAACGTCCTCATGTTTGGAATCCTTCAGAAGTTGACCTGATGAAAGCTACCGCAGAAACCCTATCAACCGCACCAGAAATTATTAATTTTAATGTTTAGATGTAATCTAAACTAGAGATTATTTCTCTATTATTCTGTCTATTGTTTATTCTCTTCTAACTTAAATTCATCAAATTTGATCACGTCTGATTCAGGATATCGCGTATCAAAATAGTAGCTTGTAACGGTTCCGATTTCTGTGTCTAAAATACTAAATACGGTGATATCATTACTAGCAATATAAGGTAACGGTTGACCATCTTCTGCTAATAAGGGCTTTAAGCTGGGGATGATGGGTTCTAAACCATTCGGATCACCGGTAGCCGCATATTGTTCTGTAAAGTCTACTGGAATTGAACGTTTTTTATCCCCTAAAAATGCTCCATAACTATTCCCCACATTAGAAGATTCTAAAAAGTGCATTCCACTGGGACTCATAAAACGATTCCATAAATGGGAATGTCCATAATAAACTAATTGTACCCCTGCTTTTTCTAATAACGGAATCACATCTTTAATAAGATAATCTTGATTTAAGGGATATTCATAACGAATCATCTTAATATTTCCATGATTATCCTTTTCAATAATTTGTTGCGGATCAGTATAAGCAGGAACAATATTTTCTCCTAAACTGTGAGGCGGATGATGAAACATGACAATTTTATATTCGGCTTGTTGAAATTCAGGACGATTTAATTCTGCTTCTAACCATTGATATTGTTCACTTCCCGGTTGAATAGATTCAAAAATATGTTGTCCATACCCCCAGTTTTCAGGAGAATTAAAATCAGCTTGTTTTTCTCGATAGCGTCCTTTTATATTCGGTTCTAAGCTAGGCGATCGCCAAATATTAGTTAAATATAATACCACTAATCGAATATTTCCAAAGCTTAAAGCATAATAATTTTTATCCCCATTTGGTAAGGTAAAAATTTCTTGATAAGTCTCGGCATTAAAAGTTCGATTTCTGATCCAACGTTCTTTGATTTTTGCATCCTTTTGAGGATTAATTTTTTCTTCTTCCTTTTGATATAAAATTTCCGCTAAAAATCGAGGGTAAGGATGATTAAACTGTTGATTTAAACTTAATTCTTCAGAAAAAACGCCCATCACTTCATGATTGCCAATAGCTGTAAATAAAGGCATATTCTGAATTAAACTAGCCCCTTGATAAACCGTTTCAACTTGATTTTTTTCTAATGTATAGTTGGCTTTTCCTTGTAAACAAGGAAAAAAACTATTCCCGCGAAGATCATCAAACCATTCCGAGGCTCGATCAGGAACATTAACTAAATCTCCTGCAAAAAAGATCCCATCTAACTGTGGAATTGTTTCTGCAACCTTTTGTAAATTAGCTGCCGTCATTGGCATCAATTGATGATCAGAAGTTAATAGAATTTTAACACCTGTTTCCGGTTTAGGTTGAGGAGATAATATA
>NZ_JBJUDF010000302.1:0-9016 GCF_046067725.1 Planktothrix sp. | reverse complement strand
AAGGCAACCACTGTAACAACCCTAGTTAGCTACAGAGGACTACGCAAAATCCAATCAGAGATTGAGACTGTAATGGTCGTAGTTGCTAATTAGGGCGAGGTGTTTGGCACTCCTCAGAGTCTCGCTCTCCTCTAATATCATCGTGAGATGATTCTGGAAACAGTAGGGGGTAACTCCATGAATACCGAGCAATCGGGGCTAGACAGGAGAATCCCACGCGGTTCACCCGTGGGAGTGTCAACAAATCATCCCTAAATCCAACACAAAACCCTTTAAAACATCTTTCCCCGAAACCGTAGCAGGAGAATCTAAAAACTCAACCTCTTTTCCGGGTCTATAAATCTCTACTTGACGAGATTTTTGTTTCCTGTTTCTCCTCCCGTTAGGGGCATAATTATTAATTGTCCCTTTGCATTTCTTTCAAATCTCAATTCTCGGTTGTTTTGACATAGCTGAAAAAACGGCTCATCAGTCATTTCTATTAATGATTTCAAATTGACAGTTAAAGCATTCATAGTCCTATCCTCATATATTATTAGTTACCAATTAATAGATTGATTTTGTCATAATTTTGGAGTTTTATGGGTTATGAAAGAGTTTACATCCCCTGCTCCCTATTTCTTCATCAATGCCGCTTGACTCAAAAGGGACTCGGCGAAGGCGATCGCTTCTTGGGCTGATTCTCCACTGGCCAATTGAGCCAATTCTTCCCGACGTTGGGGGGGAGTCAGGGGAGTGACCCGAACAACGGTTCGAGTTTCGGGATCTGTGGACTGGGAGTTGAGATCGGAGTCGGTTTGAATGACTTCTTTGATGACGCGAAAATGATGATCTCCCATCGCCGCAACCAAGGGTTGATGGGTGACACAAAGAACTTGATGGCGTTGGCTGAGGTGGTGGAGTTTTTGAGCAATGGCGGTGGCGACTCGTCCTGAGACTCCCACATCAATTTCATCAAATACTAAGGTTCCTGAGCCAGCAATTTGTGAAAAACAGGCTTTTAAAGCTAATAAAAACCGACTCATCTCCCCCCCAGAGGCGATCGCTCCCAAAGGTTGTAGAGGTTCTCCTGGGTTGGGACTAAAGCAAAATTGAATTTGATCAGCCCCGGTTGCGGTGGGAGAAATTGGATGCAGTTCGACTTGAAATTTAACCGTTTTCATGGCTAAGGGTTTCAATTCTTTAATTAAATGGGCTTCTAATTCATGGGCAGCTTTTTGGCGTAGGGTGGTTAATTGTTGACAGGTTTCTTTGAGCATTTCAAGGGCTTGTTGATAAGCTTTTTCTAAGGAGTCTATCGATTGATCTTCGTCTTCTAAGTCTTTTAATTCCGTTTGAATTCTTTCATAATATTCAATCACTTCTCCTAGATTTTGCCCATATTTTCGACAGATTTGTTTTAAATCTCGAATTCTTTCTTCAATTTCTTCTAAGCGTTGGGGATCGGATTCTAATTGTTCTCCATAACTACCAATTTGTCGTCCGGCTTCGGTAATTTGAGCGACGGCTTCACTGACTATTTCTAAAATCGGTTGCAATTGGGGATCATATTCAACTAAATTACTAAGTTTACTTTCAGCTTGGCTTAATAAATCTGCCGCCGCTAACCCATTTTCATTTTGATATAAGGCTTGATAAATTTGATAACTTTGTTGTTGCAGTTCTACAATATGATTCAGTCGTTGATGTTCAATTTGTAATTGTTCTAACTCATCCGGTGTAGTTAAGTTTGCGACATCTAATTCTCGAATTTGATACGTTAATAAATCTAATCTCTGTAACCGTTGCTGTTCAAATTGACGACGCTTTTCTAAGGTATGGCTACAGGTTTGAGCGTGGCTATAAGCTTGGGAAACAGCTTTTCGAGCATTCAGTAAAGGTTCACCGCCATAGAGATCTAACCATTCTTGTTGGAGTTCGGGTTGACTTAATTGTAAGGTTTGTCCCTGGGCGGTAATTTCAAGTAAGCGATCGCGGAGTTGATCAATTAATTTACGATTAACTAATACCCCATTCACCCGTGAGCGACTGCGAAGTTTATCTCCTGTAATGATCACTTCCCGACTACAAACGATTAAACTTCCATCTACTAAATCGATTTCTTGTTCAGTTAACCAGTGAAGCCATTTGTTTTCAATTTCAAAGGTTGCTTCTAAGAGTGATCGGGTTGCTCCTGTACGAATGGAACGGCGATCTACTTTGCCACCTAAAACAGCATCAACAGCATCTAAAATAATTGATTTTCCGGCTCCCGTTTCTCCAGTAAATACATTTAAACCCGTTCCTAAATCTAAATCTAAATGATCAATTAAAGCAAAATTTTCTATCCGTAGAGAAAGCAACATATTTAAAAATAAAATAACATTTAATTGGAATAATAAAGAGGTAAAATAATCCGGGTTATAACAACTTGATTGTCGGATTGTTCTATCAACAAATCTCCGCCCATTTTTTCTAACATTTGCTGACAAATTAAAAGCTGTTGACCGGGAGGAGATGTTAACAGAGAGGGGGCAAGTAAATCAGGATAAAAACCCACTTTTAACTCAACAATCAGTTGCGGGTTAATTTTACCATAATCTGTAATCAAAAGTTCTAATTGGTGATCATTGAAAAGGCGACTGACAACCTCAATTAAACCTCCGGGTTCAGTCCGATAGCAAATCGTTAATAAAATTTCATAACAAACCAGTTCTAATTTTATCCGATCACCAATAATATTAAAATTTCCCTCTTGTTTTAAAATGAATTGGATTTCCTTATTGCGGATTATAGAATTTAATCGTTCCCGTACCCAGCGCAATAAATTAGTAATCGGAATAATATCATGATGATGGTGAAGTCGCCATTGTTCTTGTTTAATTAAAGAACTGGTCGATGCTAAAGCATTCCCGATCTGGCGTAACAGTTGTTGATAGCGTAAATGGGAAAGTTGGTTTTTTTGCGGGTCAGTTCCTTGAAAGGGAGAGTTATTTAATTCGTTTAATTGTTTGAGTCCTCCGCCTACGGTTCGATATAATTCTTCTAAGCGACGTTGTTTATACCAATTCAGCCATTGTAATTCTTTTTGTTGAGTGGTTAAGGTGTCTTGAATTCGTAAATAGCGTCGTGACCAAGCCAATTGCATGACTAAAACATTCAGCGTTTTTAAAGAGATTTCTCCATCAGGATCAGCAATAATTAAAAGACCTGTTGGCTGATGGTTAGTCGCCGTGCGAAGGGTCGCTACTAAAATTTTATTGACGGAACTGGTAAACCATTGTCGAGTATAAGCCCCTAATTCTTGTACAGGCCACCAAAACAATTCTTCTGTGGATAAAGCGTGTTGAATTAAGGGATCTTTAGCAACCGTAATTAACCGATTAGAGTTAATTAAAAGTTCCGATTTCCGAGCGACACAACTAACGATTTTGGCTTTTCTTGCTCCTTCTAGCCATGTGACTAATACTACTAAAGGACTTTGTAAAAATTCCGCTATTTTCTCCGTAAATTGTTTTTCTAACGGTTGCAGTTGATCGGTTTTTTTTAGAATTGAAAAACAATCTTCTAAAATTTGATTAAATTTTTCTTGAAATTTAATTTGTTGATTCAGTTGCCATTGATGTAAAATAACGCTCAATTGTTGGCTCACAATTTTCACTAATTCTTGTTCGGCTCGATCCCAAGTTCGAGGAGCTTCATGAGCAATTAATAAGAATTCTTGAGGCCCGGAATCTGATGAAGTTTTGCGAGTCATGATAGAATCATTCACTGGGCAAAGAATCAGCGATCGCACTCCTGCATCTCGGAGTTGATTTCGCCAAGCTTTTAATTGATCATCTTCCTCACAATTTTCAACCACCAAGATTTCATTCGGATTTTTTAAGGATTCCAAATCTTTATAACTCAGGGAATTTAAAGGGGAAGGAATTGCCATTCGAGTTAAGGGATAATGTTGATAAATAATCTCAAATTTATCAATATCATCCTGATATTTAATTAATAAAAACCGCCCTGTATTTAATCGCTGACACAAAAGATAGGCTGTAGTTTTCAGAGAAAATTGCCAATCGTGATCATCAACAATTGCACGAGTTACTTTAGCGGTTAAAGATTGATCTAATTCAATTTGTCGAATTTTAGCCTCCATTTCTGCTAAGGGTGCTGTTAAAGAAATTAAATGAGCAACCCCTCGCAAAAAGTGTTTTTCATTTTCTTGCCAAATTCGCGGATGTTGTCCTTCAACGGCAATAAATCCTAACATTTCTTGATTAAAAAGAATCGGCACTGCTAATAAAGAACGGGCGCGAATTTTCTCCATTAATCGTTCTGTTGTATCAGCCCTTAACGAACTATAGGACTCACCAATAGACACTAAATGATCGGAAATTAATGCTTGATAAAATTCTCCTAAATCTTGTACCGTCACCCCAGAAGCGGCTTGTTTCATTAAACTAACTCCTGGAAGTTTTTGTTGATTACTCGCCCGTCGCCAAAAATACCGCCCTTCTCGATAATACCAATAAACATTCGTGCGCGTTGGTTCAATAAATTCATGGGTAGTTTCTACAGCCGCTTCTAAACATCGATCTAAGGTATTGAGGGTTCTAAATTGAGTCAAAAGCTTAAAAAACGGTTGTTCGGGTCGTTTTGTTTGTTGATAAATCCAAGTTGTTTCAATTTGGAATAAAGAAGCAGCTAAGGCTCCTAAAACCATTGAAATCAATTCTTTTTCCATCGAACTTGGAGAAATTCCCCACTCACTTGAACCTAATAAAACCACTCCAAAGCAGCGATCTTTATATCGCATGGGAAATAGAATTGATCCCTGAATATTAAAAGCTTGGGCTGCTTTTCGCCATTCTCCCGCACGGATTTCTTCCCTTAAATCAGGAACAACCACAGGTCGCAATTCAATCACAACTTGTTCGAGTAAATCCCCAGGAGATAAAGTAAATCTTTGTTTTAATAACCATGAGTCTTCAGTCGGGATAATTCCCCCTTTTCCCAGGAGGCGATGATCTAAACGATCATATAAACCAATCCAAATTAAACTATAGTTAAACTCGGTTTTGAGATAGTCTAAAGTTGTTTCGATTAACACATCAACATGATCTTCATCTTGTAGGGTCTGGAGAATACGCCCTAATGTCATGATGGGTTTATCTACTGTGATCGATTCTTCGGATTGACCCATAATAAACTCCCAAACCGTATACTTTAATTGAGGTTTAAAATTAAAAGTTCAATTAAAAAATTCAACAAGTCCAACCTTCTGCTATCGGGTGATAAAAATATTCTACCCGTTGATCAGGTTTCCTATCCCATATTACCGTTAGTCTTTGATGATTTTGCTCAAAAAATACACTAAATTAAAATTTGACAATTAGCACAGGATCACAGGAGAGACCCTTGGATATTTACCGTAGCATCGTAAAACCCCTTTTATTTTATGGACTCAAGATTGATCCAGAATGGGCTCATCATCAATCGTTACAATTCCTAAGTTGGATTGACCAAAATCAATCTCACTCTGGAATCAATTGGATAGAATCTCAACTCAGACCTTCATTCTGTTTGTCAGATGTGCGTTTACAGCAAAGGTTATGGGGTTTAACCTTTAATAACCCCGTCGGTTTAGCCGCAGGTTTTGATAAGGATGGGGTTGCGGCTAGAATTTGGCAAAGTTTAGGATTTGGATTTACAGAATTAGGAACTGTTACCCTCCATCCTCAACCTGGAAATCCTCAACCTCGATTATTTCGATTAGTTGAAGATGAAGCGGTCTTAAATCGCATGGGATTTAATAATCAAGGGGCGGTAATATTAGCCCAACGATTACAAGAAAAACGTCAACAACAATGGATGATTCCCGTTGGAATTAATTTAGGAAAATCTAAAATTACTTCCTTAGAAGCCGCCGCAGAAGATTATTTAGGTAGTTTTAAACTCTTAAAGGATTATGGTGATTATTTTGTTGTGAATGTTTCTTCTCCGAATACCCCAGGATTGCGATCGCTTCAAGATGCTGAACAATTAAGTAAAATTATAGAGGTTTTAAAAACGGAAAATACAGACAATAAACCAATTTTGATTAAAATTGCACCCGATTTAGAATGGGATGCGATCGCTGATGTGGTTAATTTATCTCAAACTTATCAATTAGCTGGAATTATTGCAACCAATACCACCATAAAACGGGAGGGATTAAAAACTCAATGGCTACCCCAAACCGGGAGTTATATTACTGAAGAAGCAGGGGGAATTAGTGGTGCCCCCCTAAAGAAACGGTCTACAGAAGTAATTCGTTGGATTTATCAAAATACCCAAGGACAGTTACCAATTATTGGTGTTGGTGGAATTTTTAATGCTGACGATGCTTGGGAAAAAATCACCGCAGGAGCTTGTTTAGTTCAAGTCTATACAGGTTGGGTTTATGAAGGGCCAGGAATGGTTAAAAGAATATTAGAAGGACTGTTACAGAAATTAGATCAATACGGTTTAAAATCGATTTCTGAAGCCGTTGGTTTCAAACTTTAACAGTAATAGCTCTGAGAAACCGGGTTTCTGTCGTGATCTTTGTTTCCTTACCAAGAAATTGATAAAGAAACCCGGTTTCTGACCACCACTCTATAAAGGTTTTAATTTTCTTAGATATTCCTTAAAGGTCAAAGACAAATTAAACAAAATTGGATCAGTTTTAATTTTACTAACTAAATACCGTTGCTGTAAAGATTGTAACCCATTAATTAAGTCTATTGAGGACAAGTCTAAATGTTGTCTTAACTCTTCTCTGGATACAGGTTGCTCAAATTTGCTCAATTCTACAACAATTTTCTGTTCAACGGGTGATAATCTGTTAAATAGCTGGTTAAAATGTGATTGCATTTCTTTGGTAATAACCAAACCATCCTCAGCTAAAAAATCAGCCACATTCCCATCAAAAACATCTCGAATTAAAACCGCAACATCTTTCAAATACATGGGATTTCCTTGATATCGTTCAATCAACTTCAAACCACTATCCTGATCTGTTTTTAATCCCATCTCTGACAAAATTTCTCTATCCTCTAAACCCGATAATTTTAAAGATTTAATCGGATATAATTCCCCATCTAAACATTCCATTTCTGCACATTGTTCTTGACTCATTAAGATTAGATGACTTTGATGTTCTGTTTCTGTTATAATTTTGAAAAAATTTTGATAATCTTGATAAACGCTTTGATACTGTCCAGAAAATTCACCCTGGGTAAAGATATGATGAACATCATCAAGAATAATTAAACATTTTTTATCCCTCAAAATATCAAATAATTGTTTTAATTTATCATCTCTAGTTGCTTTTGATTCTTGCTCACAAGTATTCAATAAATCATCAATCAATAATTCTAAAGGTTTGGGATATTTTAAGCTTTTCCAGATTACTACCTCAAATTTTTCCAGGTGTAAATCAACAAATCTTTTAACTAAAGTCGTTTTTCCTATTCCAGATAATCCTAAAACTGAAATTAAACGAATATTATTATCTAATATTAAACTAGAAAGGGCTTTAAGTTCAGATTCTCTATTATAAAAGTTGATTATTTTGGGAGCTAAGGTTAAATCGTGATAAACTGATTTAGATAAAGCATTATTTAACTGTTCTTGATTATTTTGCTTTGAATTATATAAAATTTCTGGACTATAATTAAAATTATGATTGCCATTTTGACAAATATTTTGATTTTGAGAGGATGAAATATTTAATCTATTAAAAGTAGAACGAAAATTAGTCTTTTCAAAATTTTCTCCTAATTCTTCAGATAGTAATTGTAATAATTTAGCAGCAATATTTCTAACCCTACTCTCACTACGGTTGCATTCCTCAGCAATTTCTTGATAGCTCTTACCATCCCAAATTCCCTTAATAATTGATTCTTGGAGATCATCTAAATGTTTTCCTTTCTTGGCAAAAATTAACTGATCAGCAAATTGTAAAATTTCTGTCATAGTCATAAGATCCCCTCATGGTAAGGATTTTAACTATTATACACTTCTTAATAAAGATATTTCAAGATGGTTTAAGATATTACAGTAAACATTCTGTAACAAAAGACAAGATAAAATAATATGCTTTACAGTAGGAAAAATAAATTTTTTGATCAATAATAGTCACAACAACTCACCTACATATCCGAATTTACTCCCGATCTTTATTGTTTAAATGGATTCAAAAATTATGTCTTTTCAATCTAGCAATGATAATATTGATCAAGCTAAAAATAGTATATTTTCTTCTTTCAAAGAAGGGTTTATATTACAGTTATCTGATGCAATTAAATGGTTGGGGCGAATAAGCGTTATAGCTATACCAATTTTAATTTTATGGTTTTCCAAAGGAACAAGTGCTGGGGATCATTGTATCATGAGTTTCCCAAATGTCCCAATTATAGGAGGAGTAATTGCAGCAGTAGGACTGACTTTGATATTAGGAAATCCTTTGATTGCTATTGTAGCAGGAACCTTTTTAGGAGTAATTCTTAATATTCCTTTTGTTCAGCAGTTATTGTGTAAGTAGATGTAAGTTAATTTACCTTAAGGGAAAAAACATGAATGTAGTACAACTAAAGAATATATCCAAAAGTTTTAATCAATCTCTATTCAAAAGAAAAGAGATATTAACAGAGATTAATCTTAATATTCAAAAAGGTGAGTTTGTTGTTTTAAAAGGAGCAAATGGTTCGGGAAAAACCACTTTACTTAATCTGATTTTAGGACTTTTAGCACCCACTCAAGGAGAAGTTAAGTTATTTGGGGAAAATCCTAAAAGTTTTCACTCAAAAACTCGCCTTGGTGTAGTTTTGCAAAAAGTTTCCCTCCCCAAACATTTAACAGTAAAAGAATTAGTAAACTTGTTAAGAAGTTATTATTCTAATCCTTTATCAACTGAAGAAATTTTAAACACGGTTAATCTGAAATCAAAAGAGGATAATTGGGCTTCAAAATTGTCTGGTGGTGAAGAACAAAGGTTATTTTTTGCCTTAGCTTTAGCAGG
>NZ_JBJUDF010000301.1:0-9856 GCF_046067725.1 Planktothrix sp. | reverse complement strand
CTTCTACTAAATTAGAACCACTTAAATCACATTGTTGACATTGATTCGTACTAATTTAGTAGAAGCCAAGTTAGAAGGAGCGGATTTATTAGGAGCAAATTTACAAAAAGCTAACCTGAGAGGAGCTAATTTGAAAGGTGCGGATTTAAGTTCTGCGAATTTAATTGAAGCGGATTTATCAGGAGCCGATTTAAGAGATACAAAATTTCACAGCACAACCTTAAGAAAAGCCAATTTAAAGGGTGCTGATTTATCGTGGTCTGATCTTTATCAAGCGTTTTTAGAAGAAGCTCAATTCAATAATGCTAATTTATTAAATGCAAATCTCAATAATGCTAAATTAGAAGGAACTAATTTTTGCGGGGCAATTATGCCTGATGGACAAAAAGGAAAATGTTAATTATTGTAAATTAGAGAGATCATCAACAATTTTAATTTTTCCACGACAAACGGCTCTGAGCAATCGGTCAATGGAGCGTCTTTCTTCTTCTGAAAGAGATTCATCTAAAATTGCTGCCATGAGTCCATAGCGGTCGGCGAGGGTTAAGCAACCTGTGGTGTTGGCTTGGGCAAATAAATCACCCAAAGCAGACTGCAAAAGTTGAACTTGAGGAACCATGACTATTAAAGTTGAACTCAATATTCTTATCTTTACTGAATTTTTACAAATTAGAAGTGATTTTACAAAAGCTTTAAGTGTGATTTCTACCCATCAAATCTGTGATTTAGATCACTTAAAGTTTGTGATAAAGATCAAAGAAACAGGTGATCTGATCGTTTATCAAATGTGATACTGATTGATCAAACCAAATGACAACCATAAAATTGTCATCCTGAATTCTGAATACAATTCCCAAGGATAGTGATCTTTTGTTTAAAGTTAATTTAGATCAACATAGAGCGGTGTGTGATCGCTCTATGTTAAACAGCAAAAACCCGATTTCTTCAAGAAACCCGGTTTGTAATCTCCAATTTTAGATGAATTTGATCATATTTTAGCTACTCTTGAAGGTGCGCTACACTGAAGTTAAACATTTAAGGTTAACTCAATGTATCCACTGTTAACAGGAAAATTAAAGGTAGAACGATTAACGGTTACTATTGCTAATCTACCGCCTCTATTAAACGGGATTAGAATCGTACAGATGTCGGATTTTCATTATGATGGGTTGCGATTATCTAAACAATTGTTAAAAGAAGCGATTGCTGTTACTAATGCAGCAAAACCTGATTTAATTGTATTAACAGGGGATTATGTCACCCATGATCCTAAACCAATTACTCAACTGACCACTTACCTCAAAGAATTATCGAGTCAATCAGGAATTTATGCCGTTTTAGGAAACCATGATCATTATTATCATCATTCTCAAACAATCGTTACTGAAGCTTTAAATCAAATTGGAATACAGGTACTTTGTAATCAAGTGGTTTATCCTTTTGGTTCAGAACTTGCCTTAATTGGGTTAGGAGATTTAAAATCAAAACAATTCCAACCTCAACCTTTAATGAATACCTTAGATGAAACCCTTCCTAGAATTATTTTAAGTCATAACCCGGATACGGCTGAAATTTTAAAGCAATGGCGAGTTGATTTACAACTATCAGGTCATACTCATGGCGGTCAAATTGTATTACCTAAAATTGGGGTAGTTCCTTCTTTATTACCTCCCATCCGTCGCCGCATTCCTAAATTTTTACGGCCCTGGGTTCCTTATATTTCCAATTGCCAATCAGTTTATAAAAATTGGAATTGGGTATCAGGATTATATCAAGTTGGAGATAATTATCTCTATATTAATCGAGGTTTAGGAACCTATTTACCCGGACGTTGGAATTGTCCGCCAGAAGTGACGGTAATTACGTTAAAATAGGGAAACAGATCAAAGCAGGAAATAAAACTTTAAAGATTAGAGGTTGAATTCCTATGGTTATGCAAGCGGAAGAACAAAAATATTATACCCTTGAAGATTACCTAGAATTAGAAGTTAATTCTCAAGAAAAACATGAATATATTAATGGAGAAATTGTTCTTATGCCTGGTGGAATGCCCAATCATAATTTAATTATCGGTAACTTTTATGCAGCCTTAAATTTTGCCCTAAAACGTCAACCTTATTTTGTGTTTTTCAGTGATCAACGATTGTGGATTCCCCAAGAACCTATCTATACTTATCCTGATATTCTGGTAGTTGAAGGTGCTTTACAACTGCAAGAAGGACGAAAAGATACGATTACTAATCCTGTTATGATTGCTGAAGTATTATCAAATTCTACTGAAGGTTATGATCGCGGGAATAAATTTAAGTTTTATCGGACTATTCCCTGTTTTCAAGAGTATGTAATGATCGATCAATATTCCATGCACGTTGAACGATATTACAAAACAGAACCCCATCAATGGATTTTTTCTGAGTATGATAGTGCAGAATCAATCTTAGCTCTTCATACCGTTCCCTGTGAAATTTCTCTGGCTGATCTTTATGATAAAGTTGATTTTGAACAGGAGTAGAATTTCTTGTAGGAAATAGGGAACAGAGAGAAAAAGGGTTGACTATTGAAGGGTCAAGATCCGTGGATGGCCTAAAAACAGCAGAGAAGAAATGGCGATCGCTTGGGCCTAAAAATCCTCAATGGACTTGTAGACTTTAAGTTGGACAGACTAGCTTTGAGCTTAAGGTTGAAGCCGAAAAGCTTGACAGAAGGGAGATTGGGGGATTTTAGAAAAAAATTTGAAAAAAGACTTGCCTAAATCAAAATTAAATGCTTAAATATAAAAATGTGGTTATTAAAAAGCAAATAAACACATTACCCAATACGGGGGCGTGGCGGAATGGTAGACGCTACGGACTTAAAGTAAATTGAGCCTTGAGGCGAGAAATTCCTCAAGTGTAAGCTCTCAAATTCAGGGAAACCTAAATCTGATTTGTCAGACAAGGCAATCCTGAGCCAAGCCGAAGATGATTAGAAGTGCGGAAGTTTCCCAAATTCTAATATTAACTCTTCGGAAGGTGCAGAGACTCGACGGGAGCTACCCTAACGTTAAGCCGAGGGTAAAGGGAGAGTCCAATTCTCAACGCCAATGGCAGTAGCGAAAGCTGCGGGAGAATGAAAATCCGTTGACTTTAAACAGTCGTGTGGGTTCAAGTCCCACCGCCCCCATCCCTAAAATTGAATAAAAATATCGATGTGTAGGGTGCGTTTTACGCACCTTTTTTGATGGGAAACTAATATGAAATCAGGCTATTCATTTAATGATTGCTAATCGAATCTAAACAAGCTTATAAAGCCTTAAACTGACGATTGAGAATTAACTGTTTAATTCCCTCACTATCTAAGGGACGAGAAAAGAAATATCCTTGTCCATAATGACAGCCTAACTGCTTTAATTCTAAGATTTGTTCTAAGGTTTCTACCCCTTCAGCAACCACACTCATTTTCAAATTAACTGCTAAATTAATAATGGTTTCTACAATTTCTCGATTTTCCACTTGATTTCCTAATGGACTAACAAAAGACCGATCAATTTTCAAGATATCAATGGGAAATTGTTGTAAGCGACTTAAAGAAGAATATCCTGTCCCAAAATCATCAATAGACAGTTGAATACCTAAATCTCGGAGTTGTTGTAACTGAGTAGTAGCTGTTTCAAAATGCTCCATAATTACTCCTTCAGTAATTTCTAGGCGTAAATTTTTAGCATCTAAACCGGTTTCTAATAAAATCTCGTGAATCATATTAACGAGTTTAAGTTGGGCAAATTGTCGTCCGGCGACATTCACACTCATCGTTACATTAGAATTAATTAAATGTTCAAGTTGCCATTGACGCATTTGCTGACAAGCTGTTCTTAATACCCATTCTCCAATGGGAACAATTAACCCCGTTTCTTCAGCTAATGGGATAAATTGTACCGGGGATACTAAACCCCGTTGAGGATGATTCCAACGCACTAAAGCTTCAAATCCAGCAATTTCTTCCGTTGATAAAGAAACAATGAGTTGATAATTTAATAACAATTCTTGTCGCTCAATTGCCCGTCTTAAATCCATTTCTAATTGTAATCGACCTCGAAAATTTTTCTGCATTCGTTGATCAAACAGTTGAGGACATCCCTGTCCTGAATATTTGGCATGGCGCATAGCGGTATCAGCATCTCGTAATAATTCCTCTGCGGATTCATAAAGACGTCCGGTACTTTGAAAATTAAACGTAATCCCAATACTAGCACTGGTAAATACTTCTTGTTGTTCGAGTTGAAAAGGTTGGGCTAATGTCATTGAAATTCGTTCAGCAATTTGAGTCGCATCTTGAACGTCTTGAATATCTTCGACTAAAACCGCAAATTCATCTCCATTTAAACGAGCAACCGTATCTCCATCTCGAACAGAATTGATCAATCGTTGGCTTAAATCGACTAAAAGTTGATTACCAACAGCGTGTCCTAAACTATCATTAATAACTTTAAATCGATCTAAATCCAAATATAAAACGGCAAATAAAGTATCATAACGGCGTTGAGCATGGGCTAAAGATTGTTGTAAGCGATTAATAAATAAAGCTCGATTGGGTAAAGAAGTTAATTCATCATAAAAGGCATTATAGAGTAACTTCTCTTCTGCTATTTTTCGTTGGGTAATGTCTTCTACAGTACCTTCATAATATAAAGTGTTCCCGTCTTGATCATAAACAGCACGACTATTTTCGGAAATCCAAATTATTTGTCCATCTTGGCGATAAATTTGATATTCAAATCCAGAAATTTTGCCTTGTTCTGCCATACTCTGACAAAATTCTTGCCGTTGTTTAGGATTAACATATAATTGTTCTGAGATATTGGTAAGATTCTGGATTAACTCTTCGGGCGAATGATAACCATAGATTCGGGCTAAGGCAGGATTAGCACTTAAATATCGTCCATCGGGTGTACTTTGAAAAATTCCTTCAATAGCATTTTCAAAGATACTTCTATATTTAGCTTCTGCTTTTTTTTGCGCTGCTTCTGCTTGTTTTCGTTCTAATTCTGCCACAATTCGCCCAGCAAAAATATGAATTAGGGATTGAATTCGGGATTCATTTTTGATGGGTTGATCATGAAGTAAACATAAATAACCAATAATTTGTTCAGAACGGCTAATAATAGGGAGTCCAATATAGGAAACAACGGGCACATCTACTAAGGATAAAAGATAGGGAAATCTCTCTTGAAGTTGGTCATGAATTAAGGTCAAAATTCGAGTTGAATTCACCTCTTTAGGTAGGGTTTTATCCCAATCAAATTCTTGATTTTCTAAAAAGCGATTTTCTTCCCAAAATGCTAAGGTTCGCAGCCGTTCTGGTGAGTCTGGAATCACTTCTGAAACAATCACATAACGAAATCCTAAAGTTTGTCCTAAATGTCGGGCTAAGGTTGGGAAAAATTCAAGTCCCGTTACGGATGAAGTCTCTAGGAGTAAACTTTTTAAGGTAGCTTCCGCTTGTTGACGTTCTTGATTTTCCTGATCTAATAAAGCATTGGTTTCTGCTAGTTCTAATAATCGTTTTTTTAATTCATTTTCCGTGGTTTTTAAACGGTAAATTAACGCCTGATTTTTATCAGATGTTTTTCCTAAAAGAATAGCAGCCAGAAAAATCAAGGAAATGATGAAACTCACCTGAAGTGGTTCTGGACTTAAAACATTAGGGAATAATTGTTTACCAGCTAGATAAATAATATAAATTGCTATCACAACTGCACAGCTTAACCCGGTTTTTAATCCCCCTAAATTGGCGCATAACATCACGGTCAAACCCATAATCAAAAAAGGGACAGGAACCTGAAATCCTAACTGTTTTGCCACTTCGATACTAATCACCATCAAAAGTCCCATCAATCCACCCATCCAGAATGGAGCTTGATAGAACATTTGACGGATACGATATCGAATCAACCTCAATCTCACTGTGTTCTCCTGGTTGGATTACCAATTTTAACTGTAAGCAATTTCCATGTTTCTGCCTAGATTCTTAAAAAAATAGTGTTTAATGATATCGGGTGTGTTTAACAGTATTCTTAACTACAGTAAAAGTTTTGAGTCAATGGGTCAATATGGAGACAGTTTTACAACGATATCAAGAGTTTGGGATTCATTTAGGTTTAGAACGAATCCAACAACTCCTAGAACGGTTAGGAAATCCTCACTTTCGTGTTCCTATCATCCATATCGCAGGCACTAATGGCAAGGGTTCAGTCTGTGCTTATCTGTCCTCTATTTTGACACAGGCAGGTTATCGGGTCGGGCGTTACATTTCCCCCCATCTCGTTGATTGGACAGAACGTTTATGTATTAATGAACAACCCATTTCAAACGCTGATTTTTTACAAGTTTTACAACAAGTTGAAACTGCAATTTTACCGAATGAACCTCCTCCAACTTTATTTGAAGTTGTGACCGTGGCAGCTTGGTTATATTTTGCCCAAAACCATGTCGATCTTGCAGTAATTGAAGTGGGATTAGGGGGTCGTTTAGATGCGACAAATGTTTGTGATCGGGCTTTGGTGAGTGTGATTACTTCCATTGGTTTAGATCATCAAGAATTTTTGGGTTCAACAATTGCAGAAATCGCCTTTGAAAAAGCCGGAATTCTCAAACCCGGATGTCCGGTGGTGGTGGGGATGCTCCCCCCTGATGCTCAACAGGTTATTCAACAACGGGGAACTGAATATAACTGCCCGATTACCTGGGTTAAACCTGCGGTTGAGGTCAAACCCTCTGACGGTTTTAGTTCGTTTTCGAGGGCAAATTATCAAGGTTTAGAATATTGTTTACCTCTATTCGGACAAATACAATTCATGAATTCTGCAATTGCGATCGCAACGGCACAAATCCTCTCTCAGCAGGGATGGGAACTTTCAGAGGAAGTGATCATCACAGGGATAGAAAAGGCACGCTGGCCAGGACGGTTACAATGGATGACTTGGAATCATCATCGGTTACTCATTGATGGAGCCCATAATCCAGCAGCAGCAGAAGCATTACGTCAATATGTAGACAGTTTACAGGTTTCTTCAGTGAGTTGGGTGATGGGAATGTTGTCTACTAAAGATCATATTAATATTTTTAAAGCCTTATTAAGACCGGGTGATCAATTATATTTAGTTCCGATTCCCCATCATGCTTATGCAGAACCCCAAGAGTTAGCTACCTTCGCCCAAAATTTATGTCCTAATTTAAACCGTTGTCAAGTTTATCCCGATTTAATTCCTGCCTTAGAAGCGGCTATCAGAGAAGAAAATACCTTACCCGTTCTTTGTGGATCATTATATTTATTGGGTTATTTCTTCCAACTTTTTGAGAAAAGTTAAACCCTATAACCAAGTCATCGATTGCATAATTTTTTCAATCTGTAAGGGGGTAATTGTTTGATTAATAGATAATTTCCTCTAATCTTCTACTCACTTCATTGACAAACACCTTTTTTCGCCTTTTAGGACAGAACACAAAATGATAATTGATTAGGCTCACTGATGTGGTTTTTCTTTTGTACTGATTTTCTGTCATTGTTGATACACCCCTTTAGCGTAGCGTAGGGGTGGGAGTGTCAACTAATTAATGAATAAAATCTTGACCGCGCAGGCACATCCGTTTAAATTGGAGAGACTGCGATTTGAACATTTTTTAAGACTCCCGACCCCAATCTATGTATCTCACAGAACAAAACCTTCAGCACCCCAACAGCATTACCCACGAGGGTAAAGTTGTCGTATTTGCCACGGATGTCGACGGAAAAATTTCCTATACGGTGAAGCAAGATGGGTTTGAAGATAGCTACCTCAACACCCCCGCCGATCAAAGAACCGGCTGGGAAAACTGGCAAACTCTGGAATTCGCTGATGAAGCTGATGACCAGTCGGTAATTGAAAAAGAAAAAGCCGAACTGACTCACCAACAAAATCCGAGTCAATATCTCCTCAAATCCCTTTACAAAACTGAAAATATAACCGCAGTTGCCCCAGTACAAGCGATTTCTGCCCTGGGACATATTTACGTTTTTCGTCAGTCCAAATCTAACACTCTATTGGTAGACCGTTTTATATTAGACGGCATGACTAATAAGCTGAACCGCAAGCTAGAAGTTCGGTTTAAGCGGAGTAAGCAGAAACACGAACCCACGAAAAATATGCAACGGGGGTCTAGTGGACTGGTTAATATTGACACCTTAGACTTTCGTGATGCCAACGGTAACTTTTTCTACGAACCCACCACCGAATTATGTTTAGTTAATAACCTGCATAAAGGCTGGTTTTCCGTGGTATTGGTTCCGACGATTGAAAATGATGTTTATCGCTGGCATATTTTCGCCTACAACAGTCAAACCCAGAAAGTCGAATTAACCACCATTCGCGCCTCGGAAGAAGGACTATTTGATGTTCAAGATTACACCATTTTTGAAGAATCAAAGGATAGCCTAGTTCCCCGGCGGATTCCTGGGGTGATTAAGCGGACTTTAGACATTAAGGGGGTGACAGTCACCAACGGTTTATCTGCCACTAAATACGATTTACAACAAGCCCAAGAAACCCAGTCTGGGGAAGAACAATTGTTAAAGACTGCCACGCGATTAATGTTAGCGATTCCCACGGATAAAGGGACAGCCGCTTTCAGTTTTGCGATCGCCGGGGATGGCACTTTAGGAGAAATTGACGAGAACCCGCATAGTGCGATTATTCGCAGTCGGCAGCGAGAAGTTTTGTTACCTTTAAACACTTTAGATGAAATAAAAGCAATTGGTGACAAAACCCCTCCTCCCCAAGGAATTATTAGCGGATTCGCCGCAGGAACTGATGCGGAAGATATCGAAGATTTAGTTAAAATATCCACCGATGGCGGTGCTTCAAAATTAGCCAATTACGATTGGGTAAAAATCAGCGGCACCAGTGATTATCAAGGGTTGTATCAGACGATTAAAGTAGATAAAAATACCTTTGATATTGACATCCCATTGGATCGCGGATTGGGTTATTGGGAAAAAGAAGACCCAGAAGCCGGTGGTTTGATTTTTGATGGCATGATTACCGCTTATCAAAAAACTGCCGACGGGAAATTACGAGTCACCTGTCCCAATCATGGTTTGGAAAATGGCGATCGCGTCCAAATTACCGGGACAGAAGACTACAACGACAGCTACCCCGTGCAAAAAATTGATGACACCCATTTTGTAATTGAACGCAAATGGGCAATGGGAGAAGCTGTCAATGTGAAATTTGTGTCCCAAAAGCGACGGGGAATCGTGTTTGATGGGGTGGATGATTATGTCTCTCTAGCCGAGATCAATCACAATTTCTCCGAGGGAATTACCGTAGAAGCTTGGGTTTGGTATGACAGTTTTAAATCATATTCCCGAATTATTGATTTTGGTGATGGCTCGGATAATAACAATATCCTATTGTGCAACGAGGGAACATCTAACACATTCCGCTTAAGGATAAAATCGCAATCAAAAGAACAGGCAATTAATGTACCAGGGGTATTAGAAACAGGAAAGTGGATTCATCTAGCGGCAACAATAGATGCTTCGGGAACTGCCAAACTGTACAAAAACGGTGAACAAATTCAGACAGCTAAAATCAACCTTCCCAGTAACCTCAAACAGACTAATAACTATATTGGCAAAAGTAGCTTCTCTAATGACAGCTACTTTAACGGTAAAATTAGCGATTTGCGTCTTTGGACAGTAGCCCGGACTGCTGAAGACATTAAAAATAGTATGTACCTACAACTGACAGGAAAAGAAGTCGGTTTAGTGGGGTATTGGCGCTTAGGTGGTATCTCTGAAGGCAAAGTAGTTGACTTTTCTGTGAACGGCAATGACGGCA
>NZ_JBJUDF010000300.1:0-13748 GCF_046067725.1 Planktothrix sp. | reverse complement strand
TTTTTACCTTTATTTTTAAGTGCCTCAACTGGGATTCTATATCGACTCGGAAATAGTTGGTTTCATATTCCCCGTGAATTTTCTCAGCTTTTATTAAGAATTCATCAAGCTTCTTATTTAGGTTCCTTTGGAAAAACCATTTACGTTGCCTTAATTGGTTTGGGATTAATTACGTTATTAATTACAGGAATTAATATGACAGGAATTTTTCGTAAAAAACGGGCTAAAGTTTGAGAATAAGCTGAAGTTTAATAGAAACCCGGTTTCTTGAAAAACAATAGAAACCCGGTTTCTTCAAGAAACCGGGTTTCTAGGAAAATTGGGGAATTTTGAAAAAATTAACCGACTTTGGCGGGTTGTTTTTCTTGACTAAAAAAGGTGTCTCGAATTTGTTGAGAAATTTGAGAACTGGTTAAGCCTAAATCAGCAAAAGATTCCTTGGGTTCGGCGTGATCAACTAAAATATCAGGAACCCCAAAACGCTTAATAGGAACCACCACATTATGATCTAATAATGCTTCAGCAACAGCCGAACCAAACCCACCCATTAAACAACCTTCTTCGAGGGTGACGACTTTACCAATTTGTTGAGCTAAAGGCGCAATTAATTCAATATCCAAAGGTTTAACAAAACGAGGATTAACCACAGTGGCTTCAATGCCATGTTCACTGAGAATTTCAGCAACTTGCATTGACATATTGACCATGCTGCCATAACCGATTAATAGCAGATCATCGCCATTGCGAAGAATCTCTCCTTTGCCGATAGGTAAGGGTTCCCAGCCTTCTTCCATTAACGGAACACCTAACCCTGATCCACGCGGATAACGCATGGCAATAGGGCCGTCTGTATGCTCAATTCCTGTTACTAACATCCGTTGTAATTCAGCTTCATCTTTAGGCGCCATAATCACGAGATTAGGTAAACACCGCAGATAAGCAATATCATACATTCCTTGGTGAGTTGGGCCGTCTGCACCCACAATTCCTGCCCGATCCATACAGAAGAAAACCGGGAGCTTTTGAATACAAATATCATGGATAATTTGATCATAAGCTCGTTGCAAAAAGGTGGAATAAATCGCCACAACCGGACGCATTCCTTCTGCTGCTAAACCCGCCGCCATTGTAACTGCGTGTTGTTCGGCAATTCCCACATCAATATATTGTTTGGGCAGTTTTTTCTGAAGAATATCTAACCCGGTTCCTGTTGCCATGGCTGCGGTAATGCCAACAATTCGAGGATCATTTTCTCCCAGTTTAACTAAGGTTTCTCCAAATACTTTAGAGTAACTCGGAGGTTTGGGTTTACTGGCGGGAATCGCTTTTCCTGTCGCTAAATTAAAGGGATTTTGAGCATGATAACCGACTTGATCTTTTTCGGCGATCGCATAACCTTTTCCTTTCACCGTAGCCACATGAACTAACACTGGCCCCGGTATTTTATGGGCTTGATTAAAGGTTGTAATTAATTCTTGTAAATCATGACCATCCACAGGCCCAACGTAGGTAAAACCTAATTCTTCAAACACCGCCCCCACTTTAGGAACGGCGAGGCGTTTCATGCCTTCTTTCATGCGTTCCATTTCTGGGGTAAAGGCTTCTCCTACAAAGGGTAAATGTTTAAATTGTTCTTCTAAATTATCCGTGAGAAATTGAACCGGATCACTGAGTCGCATTTTGTTCAAATAACGAGAAATTGCCCCTACATTGGGCGAAATTGACATCTCGTTATCATTGAGAACCACCATTAAATTCGTATGGGGTAAATGTCCGGCGTGGTTAATAGCTTCTAATGCCATTCCTCCGGTTAATGCACCATCTCCAATAATGGCAACGACTTTAAAGTTTTCTCCTTTCATATCCCGTGCTAAAGCCATGCCTAAACCCGCAGAAATACTGGTTGAAGCGTGTCCCGCACCAAAATGATCAAATTTGCTTTCACAGCGTTTTAAATAGCCCGCAACGCCATCTTTTTGTCTTAAGGTATGGAAATTTTGATAACGTCCGGTGATTAATTTATGGGGATAGGCTTGGTGTCCCACATCCCAAATCACTTTATCTCGATCGAGATCCAGGGTTTGATACAATCCTAACGTCAGTTCCACCACACCCAACCCTGGCCCTAAATGTCCGCCCGTGGCGGCAACGGTTTCTAAGTGTTTCTCGCGGATCTGGCGGGCGATTTGTTCGAGTTGATGGATCGACAAACCATGTAATTGATTGGGATGAGTAATTTCGCTTAGGTGCATATTTGTTAAATACCTGCATTCACCATGAAGTTAACGTTTCGGGAAAATGGCCCAAATTTCCAGGCATTAGGCCGAATGATCAACATAAATGTCATGGTAGCACCGGAAGGGGAGTGGGGGAGAAAGGGAGTGGGGGGATCACCGGGAGCAGGGGATCACCGGGAGGCAGGGGGAGAAGAGGAGAAGAGGAGCACCGGGAGAATGTGTTCGCTCGTTAATAGTTAACAGTTATAGTGCTACCCATTACGGTTAGGACATTTCTGAATTCTCAAACCCTTTCACTTCTTACTGCAAAGCACGCTCGCGTGTCGAAGTGTTCCCTGTTCCCTGCGAAGCACTGAGCCTGCTTTGCACGCTCGCGTGTCGAAGTGTCGAAGTGTTCCCTGTTCCCTCTTCAAGTAGCGCTATAACTATGTATCGGAAAAATCACCTTAGCCAATATACTCTAATACGATTTTTAACCCAACTCAACTTTAACTATCCTGCCAATCTTCAATTTTTAAACCATCTATGCGTTGAAATTCATTAATATTATGGGTGACTAACGTTAAATCATGAGCTAAAGCGATGGCCGCTATTTTTAAATCATTAGGGCCAATGGGTGTTCCAGCAATCTCTAATTGGGCGCGAATTCGTCCATATACTTCAGCAGCCAGATCATCAAACGGTAAAGAAATAAAACGTTGAAAAAATACCTGTTGCTTGTTTAAATTCTGGTGAGGGTTTTTACTTTTCATAGAACCATAAAACAACTCTGCTTTTACAACAGAGAAAACAGCAATATCTGATGCCTTTTTTGACTCCAGCATTTGCTTAAGAGATTCACTTCTACCATTTAGATAAATAATACAAGAATTACTATCAAGTAAATAAATCATTCGATCTCCGCCCGAATTTCATACTCTCCCTGTGAATATCTTTCAATCGGATCATCTGCTAAACAGCCATAGGTTTTCTCAATAAACTCATGCCAGTTTGATGGATTAGAGTTTTGATCCTGTTCTATTTTATTCGTTTCTGGTTCTGGTAAAAACTGAAACACAATTAATATCTCTAAACTTTTATGTTTCAATTCAGGAGGCATCTGAATCTGTAAAATTCCATCCTCCCCAACTACTGTTTTTAACTGTATCGTTTGCATTTGCATTTTCTCTCGAATTAACATAACTCAAATTCCTCCCTTTTTTGACCCATCATAGACGAAAAATCCCTAACTGTAGGATGCCTCAGCAACCCACCAGCCAACATCCAACACCCAATACCCGACAATATGCAAAAATGATAAAGAAACAAGAAAACGTATCCGGCACGAAGTATGGCTGTGGAGTCCCGATATAATCCTGCATCCCTCGAACAAAAGTGGCAACAATCCTGGGCACAACAGGGGTTGTACAAAACCCCAACCGACAAAGACAAGCCCAAATTTTATGCACTCTCCATGTTCCCCTATCCGTCGGGGAGTCTACACATGGGTCACGTTCGCAACTACACTATTACTGACGTGATCGCCCGACTCAAACGGATGCAAGGCTATCGTGTCCTGCACCCGATGGGATGGGACGCTTTTGGACTACCTGCCGAAAATGCTGCCATTGACCGAGGGGTTCCTCCGGCGGAATGGACGTATCAAAATATTGCCCAAATGCGAGAACAATTGCAAAAATTAGGGTTCTCTATTGATTGGGAAAAAGAAGTTACCACCTGTTCCCCAGAATATTACCGTTGGACACAGTGGATTTTCTTACAATTTTTTAAATGTGGGCTCGCTTATCAAAAAGAAGCGGCGGTGAATTGGGATCCAATTGATCAAACGGTTTTGGCTAATGAACAAGTTGATAATGAAGGACGTTCTTGGCGGTCTGGAGCGATTGTTGAACAGAAATTATTGCGGCAATGGTTCTTAAAAATTACCGATTATGCTAACGAATTACTCAACGATTTAGAACATTTAAACGGATGGCCGGAACGAGTTAAATTAATGCAAGCTAATTGGATTGGACAATCCATTGGAGCACAGTTAGAATTTCCGATTATTGGGTTAGATGAAAAAATCGCTGTTTTTACCACTCGTCCCGATACGGTTTATGGGGTTTCCTATGTGGTATTAGCCCCAGAACATCCCTTAGTTTCTCAAGTTACAACCCCTGAACAAAAAGCAACGGTAGAAGCATTTATTCAAGAGGTTAAAAACCAAAGTAACACGGATCGTACCTCTGAAGATAAACCTAAACGGGGCGTTCCTACAGGGGGAAAAGTTATTAATCCCTTTAATGAAGAAGAAATTCCGATTTGGATTGCGGATTATGTTTTATATGAATATGGAACAGGCGCAGTCATGGGAGTTCCCGCCCATGATACCCGTGATTTTCAATTTGCCACTCAATATGATTTACCCATCAAACAGGTAATTGTTCCTGATGATGCTGATAATGATAATGAGGAAAATGATCGAGTTAAAATGGCTTATACGGGAACGGGAATTTTAGTCGAATCCTGTAATTTTAGTGGAGAAAATTCTGAACACGCGAAACAGGCAATTATTAACTATGCAGAAGATGAAGGATATGGCAAAGGAATTATTCAATATCGCTTAAGAGATTGGTTAATTTCTCGTCAACGCTATTGGGGTGCTCCGATTCCAATTATTCATTGTCCGAAGTGTGGAGCGGTGGCTGTTCCTGATCACGATTTACCTGTAAAATTGCCTGAAAATGTTAAATTTAGTGGTCGAGGGCCTTCTCCTTTAGCGCAATTAGAAGACTGGGTAAATGTGCCTTGTCCTAAGTGCGGAACCGCCGCCAAACGGGAAACGGATACGATGGATACGTTTATTGATTCCTCATGGTATTTCTTGCGTTATCCTGATGCTAAAAATGATCAACAAGTGTTCGATTCCGCGATTACAAATGATTGGATGAGCGTTGATCAATATGTGGGCGGAATTGAACACGCGATTTTACATTTATTATATTCTCGATTCTTTACAAAAGTATTGCGCGATCGCGGATTATTACATTGTAAAGAACCTTTTGAAAAGTTATTAACTCAAGGGATGGTGCAGGGAATTACCTATAAAAATCGCAATACAGGAAAGTATTTTCCTCCCTCACAAGTTAGTCCTAGTAATCCCCAAGATCCTGAAACGGGAGAAAAGTTAGAAGTCTTCTATGAGAAGATGTCTAAATCGAAATATAACGGGGTTGATCCGTTGGAAGTCATGGGAAAATATGGTGCTGATACCGCCCGGATGTTTATTTTATTTAAAGCACCTCCTGAGAAAGATTTAGAATGGGATGATGCTGATGTTGAAGGACAATTTCGCTTTTTAAATCGGGTGTGGCGAATTGTAACTGAATTTGCTGAAGTTTCAACTTCTAAACCTAAGAATCGGGAATTAAGCAAAGTTGAAAAAGACTTAAAACGGGCAATTCATACCGCTATTAAAGAAGTGAGTGAGGATTTAGACGGAGACTATCAATTTAATACGGCGGTTTCCGAATTAATGAAACTGAGTAATGCGTTATCAGAAGCGGATTGTAAAGCCTCTGGAATTTATGCTGAAGGGATTGAAACGCTTTTGAAATTATTAGCACCTTTTGCTCCCCATATTGCGGAAGAATTGTGGCAAATGATTGGTAAAACCGGATCAATTCATACTCAAACCTGGCCCGAATATGACCCTGAAGCCTTAGTGGTTGATGAAATTACCTTAGTCATTCAAATTAATGGTAAAACACGAGGAACATTGCAAGTTCCGGCGACGGCGGATCACCAAACCTTAGAAGAATATGCCCGAAATTCTGAAGTGAGTCAACGTCATATCGGGGATAAAACCATTAAAAAAGTGATTGTTGTCCCTGGAAAATTAGTGAATTTTGTTGTTGTTTAATTTAGAAACTCTAAAAATTATCTGAATCTTCCTCCAAACTGTTCCGGTTTGGAGGTTTTTTCTTGGGAATGAATGCAAGTACGGATAGGAATTGAAGATCGATGATGAAACCTAGATCAAACTGAAATTTATACTTAGCTCTCTCTATTGATCCCACTGGATATGACTTTAGATTCAACGCAACGAACTAACCTGTTTTTGGCTTTTAATTGACACCCATGACCTAGATCTGTTTCCCCTTCGATTCTATTCTGGATTTGATATCATAAGAAAGTAGGGAACGGACAGCATGACGATAACAGAAAAAATCTGGAAGTCTGACATTTTGTTTAGGCTTCTTTATCATCAACCGATGAAAACATCAAGCTCAAACTTTAAATAATATGAAATCCTTAAATCTTTGCTACAGATAATTAGAGAGCGCGTGAAGCCGTAAAAATTGCCCATTGCAAGAGTGCCGCTTCCCTATTCGTAATTCGTAATTCGTAATTCGTAATTCCCCATTGCCTTTTGTAGCATTCTTTTCAGGATTTTATATAACAATTATCCGTCGATCTTGCTGATCACTAATCAAGTTTATTTTTGGGCGATATCTAATTCAGTTTAATCGATTAAGAGGCAGTTCCATGTTTAATAACATTAAGCGATTTTATGAACAAGGTTTAAAAAAAGCACGTCAAGGCAATTACCGAGGTGCATTAAAAGATTTTGATCAGGTGATTGAATTAAATCCCTATTCTGCCAATGCTTATAATAATAGGGGTTTAGTTTACTATTATTTAAAAGATTATCAACAAGCTGTTAATGATTTAACTAAAGCTTTAGAAATAGAACCTAAATTACCCGATGCTTATTTGAATCGAGGCAATGCTTGGAGACATTTAGGAAAATATGAAAAAGCGATTCATGATTTTAAAGTAGCTCTGAATTTTAATCCTAAAAACGATGCGGTTTATAATAATTTAGGATTAGCGATCGCGCAATCAGGCAATTATCAAGATGCTATTAATCATTATAATAAAGCCATTTCTTTAAATCCCAATAATCATAAAACCTATTATAACCGAGGTCGAGCTTTTTATTTATTAGGAGTTAAGGAAAAAGCCGTAGAAGATTTTAATAAAGCAACTGAATTAGAATTTAATTATATTAAAGCTTATATTAATCGAGGATTATGTCATCATCAATTAGGAGATAATGAGCGAGCCATTCAAGATTATAACCGAGCGTTACAAATTGACCCTTATAATGTTTATGCCTATTATAATCGAGGTTGTGTTTACCATAGTTTAAAAAAATATCAAGCTGCAATTGATGATTTTGATCAAGTTTTAAGCATAGATCCAAATTTTATTAAAGCTTATTTAAACCGAGGATTAGCTCGTTATAAATTAGGGGATGAACCCGGTGCAAATAAAGACTTTTATCATGTGATGTGTGTCAACTCAGATACCTATATTTATTATCAAGCTCAACGTGGAATTCCAGATCAAGCTCAGTATTCTAAAAATGCCCCTAAAATTGACGTTCAACAAGGCGGAGAATATTTTTATACAACCTTTCTGAATGGATTATGGAATACAGAAGATTTAGAACAACGAGATTCAACCATCTGTGAAGCGGAATTTATGAATGAATAAAATTAATAGCGGAGTCTTGTTCTAGGGGGGTTAAGTGAATAACATATTTAAACTAATCAATAATAAAAATAAAGCAAAGAAGGTTCGGATTTTTTCACCAGAAATAATATGAGACAAATTTGTCCCTAAAAAAGCTCCTAAAATTGTAAAGGGAGCAATTAAAAATAAAGCAGGTAAATAAATATATCCTGTTAATCCAGGGAAAGAAGAAACACCATCAGAAGAAAATAAAAAAGCTAAGGTTCCTAAAATAGAAATCGGTAAACTAAAAGATGAAGATGTCCCTACCACTTCATACATGGGTAATCCACAATAAATTAAAAACGGAACACTAATGGCTCCTCCACCAACACCCAAAAGTCCCGACTTAAACCCAATGCCTAATCCGACTGCATTGATAATTGCTGATTTAGGTAAAGTTTCGGATTTAGATTGGGGTTTAAAATCTAATAATAGTTTTAATGAAATAATCAATAAAAATAATCCAAAAATAATTTTTAGCCAATCACTCGATAACTGATTATCTAATATTGTTCCTAATAAAACACCTAATAAAATACTTGGAATAATTTTCCAAAAGACTCGCCATTGCACATCTCCTTTAGCATGATGGGCTACAATCGAAGATGTTGCCGTACACACCATCACACTCATTGAGGTGGCAATAGCAACGTGCATCACCAGATTGGAGGGAAACTCCATTAAATTAAAAATATAAAATAACCCTGGAACAACCAACATCCCCCCACCAATCCCCAGTAACCCAGCAGCAGTTCCGGCGGTGAGTCCCAATGTGGCTAATAAAACCCAAGGTAGAATGTCCACGATGCCATCCTCAAAAGGTACAAATACGGGGTTTCACGCTCTAGGTTCCGTATTTAATTAACTCTTTAGACTAAATCATCTTTCTTCCCCTTTGGAGACTCCCGCTAAATCGGTACTCCGATTAGCGGAGAGAGGAAAAAGGGGTTGGGTTTTATGTGGCATACAAGTAACCATCCTTTTTGTGAATTGTTGTACAGTATTTGTAGCTGATGCCTTGAATAATTGCTTCTTTCAGGGTGATATTAAAACTCCCACTTGAACGAACAGCAATTCGTCCTATATGTGTTCCAATTTTCTTACCTTTGGTAACAACAGCTTTAACTATATCGCCCGTTTGAAACCCTTTGACAAATTTAAAACGAGGAACATAACAAGAGGGAAAACCCAATTTATCTGTTCGGCACATTTGTCGGGAACCATGACCTGTTGCTTTGATTAATAAAGGTTTATTGGTTAAAACCTTTAAAGTTTCAACTTTCCCAACGCAAGCTGCATCTAACCAATGGGTTTTAGACAAGTTTAATTGAGTCCGATTGAATTTAGTTAAACCACCGGAACCTGTTTCAACAGGTAAACCCGTTTCTTTTAACCGATTAAACAGTAACCATCGAGTTGAATTAACTGCTGTAGCATCTTTTAAGGGTTGTTTAGCTGGTCTCAAAATCCTTAGCAGTAAGTCAGATTTACTCGATAGAAAATCTTGAATATCTTGATTTCCTTTCTTTTGGTTACAGTCATGACAAGCAACAGTAAGATTTGAAATTCGGTCAGTTCCGCCTTGGGATTTGGGGTGAATATGTTCTACTTCTAAGGGTACGTTTTCAATTCCACAGTAAGCACATTTTCTACCCCATTTTTCCAATAAGTATTGCCGAACCTCGTATCCTTGTAACTCTCCTTGTTGATACTGAATTCCACTGATTTCAGGATTTTCAAGTTGCTGTAAGTCAAATCTCACTAACTCTTGAACAATTGAACCAATCGGTGCAAATTTAATTAATTTGTTGACCCAGGTTAGAGTTGTTTCTACTCGATGTTGAAGACTGGGTGTTAACCCACCTTCTTGTCTTTTTCGGTTTAAGAATCGAGGTTGACGATATCTAGTTTTACGATTTCTTCGGGAGCGACGCAATGAACGTCGAGATTCCAAAGACATTTTAATTGTTTGACCTCGATGAGTTAATTCCGCACCCCAAATTACTTTGTTTCCCTGAACTAATGCCATTCCCGTAGTTTTTGAACCGGGGTCAATTTTAAGAGTGATTTGTTCTATTTCTGATTCGGGTTTTGACTCCTTCAAGATAATAGTAAACGGATAACGGCGATAAACAGCAGCTTGACCTTGATTCAATAACAATCGAGCTTGAGCAGGATGTACTGGGTTTTGAGGCTGTTTATTCGGATCAATTACAAAAACGTAATTAGACATAAGTTGACTCCTATTTCTAGGGTAATGTTAGCTTCGACAATGTTAGTGGTCGGTACTTTCTCGTTTTGCACTTCCTTAACCCGCTAAAGATGTTTAACAACTGAGTTTTAGAGCTTGGGACTAGCTACGCATCCCAAGGTAAGAACTTTAACGCTTTTCCACTAACGTAGTGCTTAAGAAGCACTTAGTCTGGTCAACTTGGGCTGTATTTCAAGCCCCCACTATACTTGTACTCAAGTCAGTGGTGGGTTGTTGACATCATCTCATCATTTTTAGCGTCCTCGGTGGCTATGCTGCATCTGGTCAAACTCTTCCCAATTAGGATTAGCCGATGAACATCCTAGCTGTAAAATAGTGCAAAGTGCAAATTGACAACCACAATCACCCCTAGCCCAGCGTGAGAGGGGATAGGGTTATTTGACGATTTTTGTCAATTGCACGTTAAAAAAAAACCTGAAGTGATGTATTAGTCACATTTTGTTAGTTAAGAGCTTCGGTATTCTAAGGGAGAAGAAACGAATGTATCGTCCAAGTGGAACTGGTGTTGCACCAAAGATAGGGGTTAACAGCCGCGTCTTTATTTTTGAAGTCGAGGGAATGCGACAAGGGGAGAATACAGACAAACTCAACTTTCCCATTCGTCGCAGTGGTTCAGTTTACATCACTGTGCCCTATGAACGCATGAATCAAGAAATGCGTCGCATTAGTCAGATGGGAGGAAAAATTGTCAGTATTCGCCCCGCAGGTGAACCTCAAACTGCAAGCACCGTGGCTCCCGTAAATGGACAACAGAGCCAACCATCTGAAGAAAAAACTAAGCCCATGACTCACGCCAAGGCTAAAACGGATATTCCCGTTAATATCTACCGTCCGAACAATCCCTACATGGGAAAATGTATCGAGAACTATGAACTGGTGGGTGAAGGAGGTCTGGGTACAGTCCGTCACCTCACCTTTGATATTTCTGGTGGAGACTTACGCTATCTCGAAGGTCAAAGTATTGGGATTATTCCCCCTGGAACAGATAATAAAGGTAAATCCCATAAGCTAAGGCTCTACTCCATTGCTTCCACTCGTCATGGCGACAAAGTGGATGATAAAACTGTTTCCTTATGTGTTCGTCAACTAGAATACAAACATCCTGAAACAGGGGAAACCGTTTATGGCGTTTGTTCTACCTATCTGTGCAATTTAGAAGTGGGGGCGGATGTCGCCATCACCGGGCCTGTAGGTAAGGAAATGTTACTACCTGATGATGAAGAAGCCACTGTGATTATGATGGCAACAGGTACAGGAATTGCACCATTCCGGGCTTTCCTGTGGCGGATGTTTAAAGAACAACATCAAGACTATAAATTCCGAGGGTTAGCTTGGTTATTCTTTGGAATTCCCTACACCGCCAATATTCTGTATAAAGAAGAGTTGGAACAACTGCAACGGGAATTTCCTGATCACTTCCGTTTAACTTATGCCATCAGCCGTGAACAACAAAATCCACAAGGTGGCAGAATGTACATTCAAGATCGGATTAAAGAAAACGCGGATGAACTATGGCAGTTAGTTCAAAAAGAAAATACTCATACCTATATTTGTGGTCTTAAAGGTATGGAAGGCGGTATTGACGAAGGAATGTCTGCGGCTGCGGGTAAATTTGATGTCAACTGGAGTGACTATCAAAAACAACTCAAGAAAGCAGAACGTTGGCACGTTGAAACTTACTAAATCAGCCACTGAGCTTTTGTGAAATATCAAGATCAATAACGATGAGCGAGTCACTCAGTTAAGAACGCTCGTTCTCATCGATTCTAGCGCGAGGGATGATTGCATTCCTCGCTTTTGTTATTTCTTAATGGATGGCTCAACCAGATTACAGCGTTTGCCGAGAAATGAATTTTTCCAGGTCTGCCTGGGTTTGCTGAAGCAGTTGCTCGCGAGAATCACGCGCTTGAGTCAGGCTGGGAACTAAGTTACGAGCTTGTAACGTCATGTGCAGTTGTAAGTCTGCCACATAGGCACTCACGCCTTGGTGATTAGAGGTTGCTAAGTGTCCCATCTCTAACTTCACAGGTTTTTCTCCCTTCATTAGAACAGTGTTTCGTCGTTATGGGTAGAAGGTATCACGGCTTTTGACCGATTGAATCATCTTGTAACGAAGTTTAATCCTTTGAGGGGGTGATCTTTAGAGTTTGTTACAAATTCAGGAAAATTGAATTCATCTGATCGGCTCAATCTCAGTAATTTCTGGGTTGAACCCTGTTAAGAAAAACACAATTGATGGGTAAACTACCAAATATTAGGAGTATTTCTATAGCAGCAAGTGGACATTCACAAATGAAAACCTTAACACCCTGTTATTCGTTAGCAAGAAACGTATAGCTTAATCGAATTTTTTCCTTTAATATTTTGACCACCTACTTAAGCTCAAGAGTCAGTACCCAGCTAACCAATCCAGTAATAGGATGTACCTCCTTCTCGACTGAAGGCTTTTTGTATTCTTGAATACAGAAAAAAAACACATTTTACCCTGTTCATACTTTTAATTAACCACTCATACAAATTAGGCTTCTGGATATGGCACAAATTCTTGGCACTGCTAGCAATGATTTTTTAGCTGGGACACCTGAACCCGATGAAATCCTTGGATTTTCAGGCAACGATACCTTACAAGGATTAGCAGAAAACGATATCCTCAATGGTGGCCAAGATCAAGATTTGCTTTCTGCGGGTATCGGGGATGATCTTCTGTTTGGGGATATTGGCAACGATACCCTTGATGGAGAATCAGGAAACGATACTGTATATGGCAATGGAGAAAATGATCAACTCAATGGCGGTGAAGGTGATGATTTTCTCTACGGTGGACAAGGAAGCGATACCTTATTTGACAATAGTGGCAATGATCAACTGTTTGGTGATAAAGGAAACGACCTGCTCTACACTGGAACAGGAATCAACGAACTGACTGGAGGAGGAGGTTCCGATGTCTTTGTTATTGGTCGAGAACTGATTGATGGCCAAGTTGATATTTTAATGGATTTTCGGATTGGAGTCGATTTAATTGGATTAACCAATAACTTAAAATTTAGCGATTTACGGTTTGTACAAGTCGGAAACGATACGGTTATCGAAGATACATTAAGTAATCAACAACTGATTCTGGTTCAAGAAACCGAAGCAACGGTTCTTAATAATCAAGCTAACTTTACCCAATCCATTGAAAGTATTACGCCGATTATTGAGTTTGCGAGTAACAATTCCCTACAAGTTCAAGAAGGGGATACTTCAACCTTGTTGGTCAATGTTCAACGGGCTGGTTCACCGTTAAATACCGTGAGTGCCACTCTCAGTTTAAAACCTAATACAGCGACAGAAAACGATGTTAGTTTAGACTCCGTTGAAGTCATTTTTAAACCCTATGAAACCTTTAAGACGGTCTCTGTTCCCTTAACTGTTGCGGATGACGGGCAGCCTGAACTGAACGAAAGTTTTCAGTTAACTTTATCTAACCCTCAAGGCGGAGCGACTCTTGGACAATCCCAAGAAATTGCGGTCACTGTCCAAGATAACGATGTCAGTTCACCCCCCTTGCCTACCCCAGATGACGACGTTGTTATCCCCTTACCACCATCTCCCTCTGAAATTAGTCTGTCTTTATCTCCCAATGAAGTACCAGAAAATACAGGGGAAAAACTCGTTTATACCTTCACTCGCCA
>NZ_JBJUDF010000299.1:0-27612 GCF_046067725.1 Planktothrix sp. | reverse complement strand
GTCTGAAACAATCAAAAAGTTAATAAAAGGATATGGACATCTCTCAAAGCCAGAATGAAAAAGCGACCATTTTAGTTGTAGACGATACCCCGGATAACCTGATTTTTATTAGTGGACTGCTCAAGGACGATTATCGGGTCAAAGTTGCTAACAATGGTGAAAAAGCGTTAACGATTGCTCAGTCAGGTAATCCCCCTGATTTGATCCTTCTTGACATTATGATGCCCGGTTTGGATGGTTATGAGGTTTGTCGCCAGCTTAAGGCTAACTCCCAAACCCAGGATATCCCGATTATCTTTCTGACGGCTAAATCCAACATTGAGGATGAGCGTAAAGGCTTAGAGTTGGGGGCGATTGACTATATTACAAAACCGGTTAGCCCCCCCATTCTCATGGCTAGGGTTAAAACCCAACTCAGGCTAAAAGCATCTTATGACAATCTTCGAGACCTGCTGAGGTTTCGTGAAGATATGGTGAATATGATGGTGCATGACCTCCGAAATCCGATTACCAGTATTCTCTTAGCCGCAGAATTGTTGAGCAAATATCCCACTTTACCCCCAGAAAAACTTAAGAAAAAGCTGGATCAGATTTTGAACGGTGGACAACAATTGCGATCTTTTGTGGATGAATTGCTTTTAAGAGCTAAATTAGAATCGAGTCAATTAGTTCTTGACCGTCAAGAGGTAGACTTGTGTGAACTTTGTACCTCGGCAATTACCGACTTACAAGAAATTGCAACTCAAAATCATTTAGAACTGATTGCAAAAATGCCTCAACTGAATCACCGTCTGGTGAATATTGATCCCTCTCTATTTCGTCGCGCCCTCGATAATTTGCTATCCAATGCGATTAAGTTTTCACCCCATGATAGTGAAATTACCCTCACGGTTGATTACCCTGGTGAACAAGGTGCGAGAGTTCAGGTTGCTGATTTGGGGCCGGGGGTAAATGATAATTTACGACAAAGTATTTTTGAAAAATATGAAATAGGAACTCCCATGAAAGGCATTAGCCAAACTGGATTAGGTTTAGCGTTTTGCAAACTGGTGATAGAGGCTCATGGCGGAAAGATTTACGTTGTTGATAATACGCCTCAAGGTTCAATATTTATCATTGAAATTGATAACTAAATTTCCCTTTACTTCGGTTTGACTATGAAAATTGCGATCGCTCAACTTAACCCGACGGTTGGAGACTTAACGCTCAATGCTCAACGAATATTAGACGCGGCAGAAAAAGCGGTTGAAGCGGGATGTCATCTGTTATTAACAACAGAATTATCCTTAACCGGATATCCTCCCAGAGATTTATTAATTCGTCCGAGTTTTATTGAAGCAACAACAGAAAAATTACAGCAATTAGCAATAGATTTACCGCCTCAAATTGCTGTTTTAGTGGGAACTATTCAACAAAATTTAGATTATCAAACAAAAGGTGGCAACCCAATTTTTAATAGTGCTGCATTATTAGAAAAGGGTAAAGTTAAACAGTATTTTCAAAAACGATTATTACCAACTTACGATGTTTTTGATGAAGATCGCTATTTTGAACCCGGATTAGAAAGTGATTTTTTTGTTTTAGAAGATACCCTAAAAATTGGGGTGACAATTTGTGAGGATTTATGGAATGATGAATTATTCTGGGGTAAGCGGAATTATCCTTGTAATCCGTTCCAAGATTTAGCTCATTTAGAGGTAGATTTAGTCGTTAATTTATCGGCTTCACCTTATCAAGTCGGCAAGCAAAAATTCAGACAATCTTTGATTAGTCATACTGCAAAACGCTATAATATTCCAATTTTATATGCAAATCAAGTCGGAGGAAATGATGATTTAATTTTTGACGGTTGTAGTTTTGCTTTTAATAAAAATGGCGATAAAATTTTAAGTTTAAAACCGTTTGAGACAGATTTTGCCGTTATAGAATTTGATACCCAAACCCAAGATTTAATTGCTAATTCTAATCAGAATCAAGATATAAAATTAATTGAAAATGAAGATCAAGAAATTTGGTTGGCATTAGTTTTAGGGGTAAAAGATTATGTGCAAAAATGTGGATTTTCTAAAGTTGTTTTAGGGTTAAGTGGGGGAATTGATTCGGCTTTAGTAGCTGCGATCGCAACGGAAGCATTAGGGAAAGAAAACGTTTTAGGGGTATTAATGCCATCTCCCTATAGTTCTGATCATTCCATTCAAGATGCTTTAGAATTAGCCAATCATTTAGGGATTCAAACCCAAACTTTACCCATTGGAAATCTAATGCAAATTTTTGATCAAACCTTAGAACCCATGTTTGCAGGAACTTCCTTTGGATTAGCAGAAGAAAACCTCCAATCTCGCATCCGAGGAACTTTATTAATGGCGGTTTCTAATAAGTTTGGGCATTTATTATTAACCACTGGGAATAAATCAGAAATGGCGGTGGGATATTGTACCTTATATGGTGATATGAATGGAGGATTAGCGGTCATTGCAGATGTACCTAAAACCCGTGTTTATTCCTTATGTTCTTGGTTAAATGAATATCATGGAAAAGAAATAATCCCCCATCATGTATTAGTTAAACCGCCGAGCGCAGAACTCAAACCCGGACAAGTCGATCAAGATTCTTTACCCCCCTATGAAATTTTAGATGATATTTTATATCGTTTAATTGAAAAACATCAATCCTTAACTGAAATTGTGGAAGCAGGACATGAACAAGCTGTTGTTAAAAAAGTGATTCGTTTAGTGATGATTGCTGAATTTAAACGTCGTCAAGCCGCACCCGGATTAAAAATTAGCGATCGCGCTTTTGGAACTGGATGGAGAATGCCAATTGCAAAAGCACTAGATTGGTAGTAACAATTAATATTTTCTACCTGGGTTATTTTAAGCGGGGGTTGTTCCTGTTCCTTCAAATAATGCGATCGCACTAAATACTAGAAATAGAAAACCTCCTATCGCTGTAATTGCCCGTTCTGATAATCTTCCCGCAATTAATTTGCCTCCTAATACCGCAATTGCTGCACAAATTGTATGTCCTACAATTCCTCCAATAATCACGCCAATGGGATTATGAAAGGTCGCTAAGGCGATAGTGGCAATTTGAGTGCGATCGCCCCATTCTGCCGCAAAGGTTAAGACAAAAGATTCTATAAAAGTTGCCCATTTTGTTTTTCCAATTGTAGACTTTTTCTGAGCTTTTTCCACAACTTCTAAGGCTTCTTCCTGCTCATCACTAGCCCCTGATTCGGGAGCCATTTTACTAGCATCATATAACAGTTTAAACCCGAATAAGGCAAACAAAATAATTTCGGCATAGTGAATATAAATTGGAGGCAAGAATGAAAAGATTTGCCCCACCGCAACGGAAAGCACCGTCATGGTTGCCAAAGCAGCAACTACCCCAGCAAAGACAAGTTTTCTATTATATTTACAGGATAAAATAACGGCAATAAAAAATGTTTTATCTCCAAGCTCTGAAATGGTAATAAGTAAGAGCGCGGCTGTAAAAGCAGTGAGCATGATTATAATATTGTGAAACAGGATTGATGAAAGTAGATCATAAGACTTTCATCTTTATCATACCATAAAAACTTTTTAATTTCTCAATATTTTTATTGAGTTTTATTTGGTTTTATTCATAAATGAATCATAATAAATTCATAATTAATTCATTTTTTTATAATTCCTAGAATAATAAGTACCCAAACAGAGTTGTTTACACATTTCTAATTCCCTATTCCCCATTCGCAATTCGTAATTCGTAATTCGTAATTCCCTGTTCCCTAAAATCACGCAATTTCTATCTAAAGTTAGAAAAAATCTAGCTGGCGGTTAATCATCCCTGTCCCGGATAAAATTTATGAAACAGAATCCCCCCTTAGTCGTAAGATCTTGGTATGATTTGTACCCATTGACAACTTCAGTTGCTCCCGTACAAATTTCTATACCCTTAAGATTTTAAGCGTTATGCCATTTCCCCGTTCTAGCGGTATCTTACTACACCCGACATCCTTACCCAGTCCCTTTGGCGTTGGAGATATTGGCCCTGTCGCCTATCAATTTGTAGATTTTCTCAAACAAAGTGCCCAACAATTATGGCAAGTTTTACCCCTTGGCCCCACTGGATTTGGTAATTCTCCTTATTTATCCTATTCTGCTTTTGCCGGAAATCCCTTATTAATTAGTTTAGAATTGTTAAAAGAGGACGAATTACTCACCGATGAAGACTTAGCAAATCCTCCGAATTTCCCCAGCCATATTGTTAATTTTGATGCCGTTAAAGCTTATAAAGATAAACTCTTTAAAAAAGCCTGTGAAACCTTTAAAGAAAATGCCACATCTGAACAAGAACAAGAATTTAATCAATTTTGCTATCGCAGCAACTATTGGTTAGATGATTATGCCATTTTTATGTCTCTCAAAGAAGCTTTAAAGGGGGAAAGTTGGAACCAATGGGATGAAAATATTGCTCGACGAAAACAGGACGCTCTCCACACCTGGGGAGTCAAATTAGCCGAACCAATTTACTATCATAAATTCCTACAATTTCAATTCTTCAAACAATGGGGAAAACTCAAACTTTATGCGAACGAACAAGGCATACAACTGTTTGGAGATTTAGCGATTTATGTAGCCCATGATAGCGCTGATGTTTGGTCACATCCTGACATCTTTTCCTTAGATGGAGAAACAGGAGACGCCTCACTAATGGCGGGTGTTCCCCCCGATTATTTTAGTGCGACCGGTCAATTATGGGGAAATCCGGTTTACAATTGGGAGCGTTTACAACAAGAAGATTTCCATTGGTGGATACAACGAGTTGAATCGTTATTAGGTTATTTAGATTTAGTTCGGATTGATCATTTTCGCGGTTTAGAATCTTTTTGGGTTGTTCCTCAAGGAGAAACAACAGCAATGAATGGTCGCTGGGTTGAAGCACCTGGAGATGCCTTTTTTAGCTTATTAAATGAGAAATTAGGCACATTACCAATTATTGCTGAAGATTTAGGAATTATTACCCCAGAAGTGGAAGAATTACGGGATAAATATGGTTTACCCGGAATGAAAATTCTGCATTTTGCCTTTGATTCCGGGCCAGAGAATCCCTATTTACCCTACAATTATAATTCCCCAAATTGGGTGGTTTATACTGGAACCCATGATAACGATACCACCGTAGGATGGTTTAACCGTCGGAGTTTACAAGAACAAGCCAGAGTCACCCGTTATTTAGGCTGTAGTTCGGGTTATGGGATTCATTGGGATTTAATTCGGTTAGCCATGTCCTGTGTCGCCAATCAAGCAATTTTCCCCCTACAGGATATTTTAGGCTTAGGTAGTGAAGCTAAAATGAATATGCCCGGAGAAGCTGAAGGAAACTGGGCTTGGCGTTTCCAACCCGGAATGTTAACCGAAGAAATCGCAGAGCGCCTCAAGTTTTTCACTGAAACCTACGGTCGTCAACCTCGTCAGCCATAATTCTTAGGGGCGGGGTTCTCCCGCCCGTCTTGAGTTATGATTTTGATAAATCTTGGACTTTGAAAACCGCTTCTTCTACCCGACCCGGTTCACCGAGGCGTTTGGCTTCTCCATTATTGACTGTCACGAGTACACCTCCCGCGTTTCCAGCCACAACAACTACTTTATCTTTTGCTTTCCAACTGCGTTGTGTTCCTCCCTCTAGCAGTCCTTCAAATTCAGTTTTTCCATCCACTTCAATCAAGACCCAAGATTGATCTTTAACCACAATACCCACTTCTACAGCTTTTGCCGTGGCGGGTTGATGAGACGGTTTTGTTTGCGAGGCTGTCTCAACGGTTTGTACCCTTGATGTTGTTGTAGCAGGAGAAGAAGACACCAACTGACTCGTAGATTGAGTCGGGGTTTCTACTATCGCTGGACGGAGTTGAGAATTCGTATCCGTTGGATTAGAAAGTGTAACCCGTTCATCGGTTTTTCCCGCAAAATTAGTGGTTTTATTCAGATAAGAAACCCCATTAATTGCACAAATAATTAATAGGATATAAGTTAAGTAAAGATGGGTTGGTCTTAATTGGGGAAGAGCTAAAAAACTTAGAGTTGATTTAACTCCCATAGGTGGAGGTTCAGGCAGGAAAAAATTAGCGAGTTCTTCTCCATTTAAACCTAAAGCATCAGCATAGCGACGGATTAACCCTTGAGTATAAACAGGTTCGGGGAGTTGTTCCATCCTACCTTCTTCTAAAGATTGTAATAAATGAGAACGAATGCGAGTGTAAGCTGCCAGTATATCTAAAGATAAGGAATGACGCAAACGGGTTTCTCGGAGTTGCTCTCCAATTTCTACTAATCGCTGACCCAGTTCGGCATCATCAGAATTAGAGGTTGAGCGAGAATTTTTAGAGTTTTTAAACGGTAAAACAAATAAGTCAGTTTTCATAAACAATTACTCCTTGTTGTCCACAGGTTGAATTGGCACACTAACCAAAGGTGAGGAAGTGGGATTTCGTAAAAACTCAAGTTCAGATGCACTCAAAGAACGATACTGACCTTCTGGCAATGCAGGCTGTCCGGGTGGTTGGAGTTGAATTGAACCAATAGCAGTCCGGTGCAGTTTAATCACCGGATAACCTAATTGTTCGGCAACTCGGCGAATTTGCCGATTTCTACCCTCGTATAAAATCACTTTCAATAAAGCCTTATGGCCTGGAATTTGCTGGAGACACCGAACTTGAGCCGGAAGTGTTTTTCTTCCTGCTAACATGACACCCTGACGCCAAGCCTGTAAGATTGAATCCGGTGGATTTCCCTGCACCCAGACTTGATAAGTTTTAGGAATGAAATGACGAGGATGAGTTAAACGAAATGTTAAATCTCCATCGTTGGTCAGCAATAATGCCCCTGTAGAATCTACATCCAAGCGTCCAACCGGATGAATTCCTTCACCCACCCGCATTTTGCGAGGAAGCAGATCCAAAACGGAAGGTCGTCCGTTTGGGTCTAAACAAGTAGATACAACTCCTAGGGGTTTATTCAGTAGTAAGTAGATTGGCACAGGTCGATAGGAAGGATCAATCCGTTTCCCATCTACCTCAATTTGATCACGGTCTGGATCGGCTTTTTGTCCCAAGTAGGCAATATTGCCATTGACTCGCACCCGTCCGGCTTGAATGATTTCTTCAGCGTGACGTCGCGAGGCAATGCCCCATTGAGACATAATTTTTTGTAGCCTTTCATCCATGGTGCTTTGTGAATGTTACAGACTGCTGTGAGTCTCTTGCAACCTTTCAATTGTTCCACAAGTCTAAAGACTATGTACAAATATTACAGCAATCTGCAAGTAATCCTACTATTAATCTGAGTGCGGTGTGAAATAATGGGGATGCAAAATTTGGTGCTCCTATGGCATTCATTCAAACGCCTCGTCAACCTTTGATTGGAACTCTCCTAACTACTGCTATTCAGTTTTGGTTGCGATCGCAAGTTGACAAAATTGACCACTTAGACTTCAAAATCGAGGGCAGTAATCGTTCTCTACTCTCAGGTTATATTCCCAGAGTGTCTGTTTCGGCTGAGAATGCTGTTTATCAAGGCTTACATCTAACTCAAGTACAGTTACAAGGTTCGGAAATTCGGTTTAACTTAGGTCAAGTTTTAAAAGGTCAACCCCTCCACCTCTTAGAGCCTTTTTTTGTTACAGGAAGTTTACACTTGAATGAATCTGCTCTGAATCTCTCTCTACAGGCTCCCTTGTTAAAGGATGCCTTAAACCATTTCGTTTTGTCCCTATTGAGATCGATGACAGAAGAATCTGTAAGCACTGGATCTGATGTTCCAACCCCGCCAGATAATTCTTGGGTTCACTCGATTCAACAGATTCAAGATAGCCAAATCACCTTAGAAACTGATCGTTTAATTTTAAACGCAAAACTGTTATTTTCTACAGGGGAATTATTATCATTTCGATTAAAAACCGGATTAGGACTTGCTAGTTCCCATGAACTTCTGTTTGTCGAGCCCAAACTAGAAACTCAGACGCTAAATACTGAACTTGACTTTAATGATTATATCATGGATTTGGGAACAGATATTAAGATTCAAGATTTAATTTTATCTCCTCAATGCCTTGAGATTAACGCTATGCTGAAAGTTAATCCTTAATCCTGATTCTGTTATCATCCATCGTTAAGAGGGAACAGGAAACTGCGATTGACCGGGAACAGCAATCAAGATTGATTTCCTCGTTTCTAATCGAATTAAAATTTAGGGTTGCAACGTTGAAACTAAAGGCCAAGTTGTGAGTATAAAAATAACAACTGCAATAATCGATAAGACTAATTCAATAATATTTCCTAACATTGAACCCATGAAAACACCAATACTAGCTTTGAAAGAGGGTTTAATTCTTTCACTGAATTTGAGATCTCGTTGATAGAAAAATTCACCGATAAAAGCGCCTACAAGTGGCCCGATTAAAATTCCCAATAACGGCCCTCCAAAGGGTAACGCAGGTAAAAGTCCCAAGACAGCTATCGTTAAGCCAATGATGGCTCCATATTGTGCCCATTTACTCGCTCCCATCTGTTGTACACCCCAATAAGTCGCTAAATATTCGATGACGGTACTTACAATTAAAATAAAAAATATTACTACCATTGGTAAAACAATACCCGTAAATTTTGTTGCAATTCCCCACAATAAAATTGCCCCTAAAATCAAACTGGTTCCGGGTAGTAAAGGAACAACTGTTCCAATTACTCCAACCACCATAACTGCAATTACAATCCAATAGAGAATCCAATAATTCATCATTTCTTCTCCTGATTAACCTCTTATTGATTGAAAAGCCCGCAGGATGCGGGCATCGTTTAGAGAGATTTAGAGACGGATAATTTACAACAACCCTAGAGGCAAAGATTCACTCAAAGCCATGACCATTTCATGGGTAATAGGTAAACTATCAACAGCTATTCCAGCGCACAACAACATCAGATAGAGGATGGAATATTTAAACAGCGATCGCGCTACATTTCGTTCTGAGGGAGATTGTAATAATTGCCATGCTTTTTTTAAGAAAATTCCCCCTAGAATTAAAGCGATCGCCGCATAAACCAAACCACTGGTATGTAAAGGATAAACCAATAAGAACGTAGAAGGAATCAAAATTAAGCTATAAATCCAGATTTGTTGAGCCGTAATTTCATCTCCTTCAATGACAGGTAACATCGGAACCCCAACTTCCTGATATTCATCTCGAATCATCATGGCTAAAGCCCAAAAATGAGGGGGTGTCCAGAGAAAAATAATGGCAAATAAAAGCCAAGCTGACCAACTTAAATCCCCTGTTACTGCCGCCCATCCCACTAAAGGTGGAATGGCTCCGGCTGCTCCTCCAATCACGATATTTTGAACGCTATGACGTTTTAACCAATGGGTATAGATCAAGACATAAAAAACAATTCCTGATAACGCTAATAAAGCGGTTAACAAGTTAGCAAAAACGCTGAGTAAGACAAATGAAGCAATAGCAAGAGCAATGGCAAAAATCAAAGCATCGAGGGGTTTAACCCGACCGGATGGTAGCGGACGCCAGCGAGTCCGTTCCATAATGTAATCAATATCTCGGTCATACAAACAGTTAATGGTATTGGCAGAACCCGACGCTAAAGCCCCTCCGGTTAATGTCACCAATAACAATAAGGGATCAACCTCTCCTTTCGCCGCTAACCACATTCCAGCAGCCGTAGTAATTAATAACAACAGAATAATTCTTGGCTTCGTTAGTTGATAATAACTTTGAACCACTTGTAAAACATTTTCATGGTGTCTGGAGACATTGGTTTGAATCACTTCTTGCATGAATTCTGACCTATAGAATTTGTTGACTGTTATTAGTAGTTATCAGTGATCAGTTATGAGTTGATTGATCACTGTTGATCTCGTAGGGCTAGAGTGCTAAAACAAACGAGAGTTCCGAGTAATGTTGCTCCCATTGCTTGATGGGAAACGGTAAGGGGTTCGACTTGTAAATGCAGATAAAACGTTGCGACCCCTAAAAGAATTTGAGCCACTAAACAAGCTCCAGCCAAATTTGCTAATTTTCTGAGTCGGGGATGTAAAGCAGAAGTTCGCCAAGCGAAAACAACTAAGGTTAAGGTGGCTAGGGTAGGAGGAACAACCCCCAAAATATGACTATTCATCACGGTACAGAGTTGAGACGACTCAAAACATTGATGTAAAGCCCATTGAGAACCGACTAAGGCTCCTAAAATGCTTTGTAAGTAAACTAAAATGGCAGCGATCATGCTGACCGCAGTTAGCTTTCCAGCGTTTCCAGTGCCTTGATAGGGTAACAGAAGACAACCAATAATCAGCAAGGTTGAGAAAAACAGTAAAGCAGTTCCTAAATGGGCGGTGACAATATCAAAACGTAACAATTCCGTCACCGTAAGTCCACCTAAAACTCCTTGAAACACAATTAAAGCTAAAGCAAACACAGAAGCCCAAGGAAGCCATTGAGGAAGTTCTCGTCTGTACCACAGGGATAACCCCACCAGAGCCATTGTACCGAATCCAATTCCAGCAGCATCAAGACGATGAAACCATTCCAAGAAGACTTGAAAATTCATTTGGGCGGTGGGGACAAACTCCCCATAACACAACGGCCAGTCAGGACAAGCCAGTCCAGCGTTCATCACTCGTGTAGCACTGCCCACGGCCATCAGCAATAACGTGGCAATACTCAGTTTCCAAACTAAACGCCGGATGAGATCCTGCGGTAGAGATTTGCTTTTTTGTGTTTGGCCAGTTGATAAACTGACATCATTTAGGACAGTATTGGCCATGAGTTTCACCCATTTAACGTGACTATTGCAATCATAAAAACATGAGGGATGACTGTACCTATCATTTTAAACATCCCCCTTTAACCCTCCAGAATTAAGAGGGAATTGTTAGGTTTATTTAACAATTTCTGCGATGAGGGCATCCAAAAGCATCTTAGCCGTTTTCGAGAGTAGAGATGCTCTAGCCTTGCTACGATGCTTTCCTTTAGAGATTTTCAGTTCTAAATATCCTCGCAATTTTTGTCCTAATTCGGTTTTAAGGAACCGGGAACGATTTCGCTCAATCACCCGCAGCGACCCAAGGAATAAGTGCTCTCGACACAATGCTGACCCCGTTCGCCTGGATTGTTTCTTGTCTCCTGAGTCTTCCCTCGTGTTCGCGACTCCGATTGTCTTTAAGTTAGCGATGCAATCTCCAGATGAACAGACTTTTAGAAAGTTTTTTGATTCTACGTTAATCTTTGAGGGTTGACGGTCAGCGCAATTCTAAAGAAAATCCAAAAAATCCCTTGTTATAGTTTCCGGTATTTGTGATGTGTTTTACCGTAGATGTAAGGTTTTCGGCTGAAAATAAACCCTGATGTTCAGGTTTCTCAACCAGCGACTAAGATTAAACAAGCGTGTATATGACAGCATCTTCCGATCCGATCTCTGTGTTGGGAATGCTCGATAAGGAGGAATAGGTGTGAACATTCCAAGTTCAATATTGACTTTACTGGTAGGGATCGGGATTACTCTCGCGAGTCTCTGGTATGGTCAAAACAATCATTTATTACCCGTGGCAGCCTCCGCAGAAGCGGCGGAAGTCGATGGGTTATTTAACACCATGGCAACCATCAGCTTTGGCTTAGTGCTTTTAGTGGAAGGGGTGTTACTGGTGTCTTTAGTTAAATTTCGTCGTCGTCAAGATGACACCACCGATGCAGCCCCCATTCACGGCAATATTCCCTTGGAAATTGTCTGGACGGCAATCCCGGCGATTGTGGTGTTGGGGATTGGTATTTATAGTTTTGAAATTTATAACAATATGGGGGGACTTGATCCGATGGCGGCGGGTCAACACTCGATGCACGCCCATCGTAACATGAAGGGCTCTGCGATCGCGGCTTCATTATCAGACGACCCCCAACCCCCAGAAATCACTCAAATCGCTTTGGGAATAGGGGCATCTCCGGGTAAAGAAGGGCAAGAAGCGGCCATTAATGTGGATGTGACCGGGTTGCAATTTGCTTGGTTGTTCAATTACAAAGATACAGACATTACTGCCGGAGAACTTCATGTCCCTGTCGGTCAAGAAGTGCAATTAAATATGAGTGCCCAAGATGTGATCCATGCGTTTTGGATTCCGCAATTGCGCTTAAAGCAAGATACAATCCCCGGTCGGATCACTGAACTGCGATTTACACCCAGCAAGATCGGAACCTATCCGATTGTCTGTGCTGAATTGTGTGGAGGCTATCATGGGGCGATGCGATCGCAAATGATTGTTGAGACTCCAGAAGAATATGCGGCATGGGTCGCTGAAAATACTATTGCCAATGTCACAAACCTGCAAAAAACCATCGCCATCAATCCCGCAGAATTATCCGATGGTGAATTTCTAGCTCCCTACGCCGATGAAATGGGCATCAATTCTGAGGTAATCGCCCAAACTCATCATCATTCCATGTGAACCGGGCATCCTGCCCGTATATCAATTTAAAACAGGTCGGAAACAGGCAAGATGCCTGTTCCACTTTTCCCCATTCAATCTTTTCTCAATTGTTATGGCACAAGCACAACTGGATCTCGCAGCTAATATTCCAAAACCTCATCATGAGGAAGAACGACGTTGGCAAGATTTCTTTGGTTTTAGTACCGATCACAAAGTCATCGGGATTCAATATCTCGTGACAGCATTTTTCTTTTATCTAGTTGGGGGTGCTTTAGCAACGGCCGTGCGTACGGAACTGGCAACCCCTGATCCGGATTTTGTTTCGCCGGAACTTTATAACAGTTTATTTACGGTTCATGGAACCGTGATGATCTTTTTGTGGATTGTTCCGGCGGGTGCAGGACTAGCCAACTATTTAATCCCCTTAATGATTGGGGCAAGAGACATGGCGTTTCCCCGGTTAAATGCCGTTGCCTTTTGGTTAATTCCTCCGGGTGGAACGCTGTTATTGGCAAGTTTCTTGGTTCAAGCGCCTCAAGCCGGTTGGACATCTTACCCCCCGTTAAGTTTATTAACAGGTAAAGTCGGAGAAGAAATTTGGATTCTCAGCGTTTTATTGTTGGGAACTTCTTCGATTTTGGGGGGATTAAATTTCGGGGTTACGATTTTTAAAATGCGAATTCCCACGATGGGGCTCAATGATATGCCTCTGTTGTGTTGGGCTATGATCGCGACCTCCGCTTTAATTCTTCTGTCTACTCCGGTACTGGCGGCAGCGTTAATTTTGCTGTCTTTTGATTTACTGGCTGGCACCAGTTTCTTTAATCCCACCGGAGGCGGCGATCCGGTTGTTTATCAGCACTTATTCTGGTTTTATTCCCATCCGGCAGTCTACATTATGGTTTTACCCTTTTTTGGGGTGATTTCTGATGTTCTGCCGGTTCATGCTCGTAAACCGATTTTTGGGTATCAAGCGATCGCCTATTCCAGTTTAGCCATTAGTTTTTTAGGCTTAATTGTTTGGGCACACCATATGTTCACCAGTGGAACTCCGGGTTGGTTACGGATGTTCTTTATGATCACGACGATGATCATTGCTGTCCCCACTGGAATTAAAGTGTTTGGTTGGTTAGCCACGATTTGGGGCGGGAAACTTCGCCTCAACAGTGCCATGCTGTTTGCGATGGGGTTTGTTTCAACCTTCGTCATGGGCGGTGTGACGGGAATTATGGTGGCATCGGTTCCCTTTGATATTCACGTTCACGATACTTATTTTGTCGTGGCGCACTTCCATTATGTTCTGTTTGGTGGAGCAGTGTTTGGGGTGTTTGCCGCGATTTATCATTGGTTCCCGAAAATGACGGGGCGGATGATGAACGAACCTTGGGGAATCGTTCACTTTGTTCTAACCTTTGTGGGTACGAATCTCACTTTTATGCCGATGCACGCCTTGGGATTACAAGGAATGCCTCGTCGGGTGGCAATGTATGACCCCCAATTCACCACCTTGAATCAGGTCTGTACTCTGGGAAGTTATATTCTGGCGGTTTCAACGATTCCTTTTTTAATTAATGCCGCCTGGAGTTGGTTAAAAGGGCCAAAAGCTCCGGCTAACCCTTGGGAAGCTTTAACCTTAGAATGGATGACCTCTTCTCCGCCACCGATTGAAAATTTCCTGGTGACTCCGGTTCTCAAAACTGGGCCCTATGATTACGGCAGTCGCAAAACCTTAGCCATTCGTCAACGGTTAAAACAAATGACCGGAAGCCGCCCCAAAGAAGTCGGTGTTCCCGTCTCTCAAGCCAAATCTTCTACCGTATTTACAGACGACCGTTCAACAATGGTTGTCGAACCTGAAAAAGACATCAAATAAGAATTACGAATTACGAATTACGAATTAAGATGATCGTAATTCGTAATTGACAATTCGTAATTGATTAGATGTTCCCTGTCCCCTTTTATTGAATCAATTCATGCAAAGTTCAGCGATTAACGAGTCTCAAACCGTTCTTGGATACGAACACGAAGCCACCGCAGTACATGAACACGAAGAACACCCTGATTTACGAATGTTAGGGGTCGTTGTCTTCCTGATTGCAGAGAGTATGATCTTTTTAGGTTTATTCTCTGCCTATCTGATTTATCGAGCCATGTCTCCGGTCTGGCCCCCAGAAGGCACTGAACGAGAATTATTGCTTCCAGCAATTAACACGGTGGTTCTAATTTCCAGTAGTTTTGTGATGAACCAAGGAACAGTCGCAATTAAGAAAAATGATACTGCGGGGTTACGCAATTGGTTTATTGCAACGGCGATTATGGGGTTAACCTTCTTAGGGGGTCAAGCCTATGAATACAGTCAGTTAGGCTTTGGATTAACGACCAATTTATACGCCAGTTCCTTCTATGTGTTAACCGGGTTTCACGGGTTGCACGTCACTTTTGGAGTCTTGTTAATTTTAGCCGTTCTTTGGCGGGGACGCCAAACCACTCATTACAGCAAAGAATCCCATTTTGGCCCCGAAGCAGCCGAATTATATTGGCACTTTGTTGATGTGGTTTGGATTATTCTGTTTATCTTGCTTTATTTGTTGTAAATCTTGATCACATTAATTTTATCCTTAAACCCCATTGGGGTTTTTTTATGGGAATTTTTCCTATTATATAGTGCTACGCGCAAGGGAACAGGGAACAGGGAACAGGGAACAGTAAGAATTGAAAGGGTTTTAGAGCTCTAATATAAAAAGAGGGTTTGAAAACCAAACCCCTACAATAAATGATGATGATCTATCGTGTTTTTATCAAAACGCTGACTCAATTTCTAAAACTATCAGTCAATATTAATCGTTTGTAACCCTTCATTAATTGCAATTATAATTTTGCCAACGGTTCGCCCCATTTCGCTATAGGTATGAGCTTGGGCGACATCACTTAAGGGATAAGTTCGATCAATAATGGTTTTAACTTTACCTGATTCTATCAAATCTCGCAGTGCATCTAAATCTCGACGAATGGGTTGAGCTAAAACTAATTTACATTTTTGATTGGAGGAAAATAAAGTTTGTAAGGTTGCTGCCATATTATCAACGGTTGGCAAAGTTGAGATATAAATTCCATCGGGTTGTAGAACTTTTGTACAATTAAAAAACGATTGTTTCCCGACGGCATCAAAAATAATATCGTATTGAATACCTTGTTGGGTAAAATCCCCTTGGGTATAATCAATCACGGTATGAGCGCCTAAACCTTTGACCAAATCCACATTTGATGTCCCGCAAACTCCGGTTACTTCTGTATTCATCGCCACCGCAATTTGGACGGCAAAGGTTCCCACACCCCCAGATGCACCATTAATTAATACCTTTTGTCCGGGTCGCAATTGACCTAAATCTAATAACCCTTGTAATGCGGTTAAACCTGCCACTGGAACTCCTGCGGCTTCAGCATCGGTCATATTTTGGGGTTTATAGCTAAGGTTAGCCGCGCTGACCGCAACATATTCTGCATAAGCACCTCCAAAGACCGGGTTAACGAAGGTATAGACTGGATCACCAACTTGCCAGCGTGTTGCTTTTTCCCCCACTTCCACCACTTCCCCCGATAAATCACAGCCTAAAATTTTGGGGAAATTATAGCCGGATAAGGGTTGTAATAATCCCTGTCTCATTTTCCAATCGACAGGATTAATACTACTGGCATGAATTTTAACTAAAACTTGATCCGGTTTCAGCGTTGGGGTGGGAATATCTTCATAACGCAGAACATCGGGTGAGCCATATTGATTGATGACAATTGCTTTCATAAATTTTTGATGGTAATATAACACCTGTTAGCTTAACACAGACTTATTAAACTAGGGATTAAAGCTATATTTGAAGTTGGAATCCTTCTAATATTTTTGTTGAGATTGAAATCAAAAAATAATTTTTAATCAGCTATTTTATTCTATCTATTTCTAAGGTCTAGGTTGCTATTGTTGATCAAGAATCTGTTATTGATGGAAATTTAACTCAACAGCTAAATCCCAACTCAAGAGGGTAAAAAATTGAGTTTGTCTTAGATCAACAGTTGTAAGTCCGTAAAATTCTCATTATGATGGAATTATAGGCAAAAAATCTCGGCAAACCCTAGAATTGAATTGTTATGGATATTCAGTTAATCAATATTGGTTTTGGTAATATTATCTCTGCGAATCGGGTCATTGCCATAGTCAGTCCTGAATCAGCACCGATTAAACGGATTATAACAGATGCACGGGATCGTGGACAGTTAGTGGATGCCACCTATGGACGGAGAACCAGAGCCGTCATTATAACCGATTCTAGTCATGTTATTCTCTCTGCAATTCAACCGGAAACCGTAGCTCATCGGTTTGTGCTGGCGAAAGATGGAAATCAGCGAGATGATTAAAGAAATGGGTATTTTTTCCTCCTTGGTTTGAATCGTCATACTATGAGAAAATACAGGGATTCCTGATCATTCCCGAAATCATCCACAGGTTCACCTTTGAACCTGAAATTTTTCTAATTGTTCGGTTTACCACTGTCTAACCTTGTTTTTTGAATGAGTAGAACTGTTATGAAAAAAGGCCGATTAATTGTCATGACGGGCCCTAGCGGGGTCGGAAAAGGAACCTTGGTTCGTTCCCTCCTCAACTGTCATCCAGACCTGCATTTATCCATTTCTGTAACCACTCGTTCTCCCCGTCCAGGAGAAATCAATGGCCGAGATTACTATTTTGTAGATCGACATCGGTTTCACGAAATGGTAGAACAGGGAGAGTTATTAGAATGGGCTGAATTTGCTGGGAATTATTATGGAACCCCTCTCATCCCCGTTAAAGAACATATTGAAGCCGGAACATCGGTTTTATTAGAAATAGAATTAGAAGGTGCTCGGCAAATTCGGCGTACCTTTCCCTCTGCATTACGCATTTTTATTATGCCGCCTTCTATTGATGAATTAGAACGCCGTTTACGGGGTCGAGGTCAAGATTCTGAAGATGCTATTCATCGACGTTTGCTGAGAGCAAAAGCAGAAATGGATGCCGCAAATGAATTTGATTTTGAAGTGATTAATGATGATTTGGATTTCGCGTTACAACGATTAGAATCTGTGCTATATGCTCCTGTTTAGATCATGAAATATGCCAGAGAACAATCCTTTAGATCCAAACTCGATAAATGCGATGGCAACCCCTGTTAATTCGGCTGAAGCTTATGCGAATTTAGGGCGTTTGCAAAGTCAGCAAGAACAATGGCAAGCTGCGATCGCAAATTATCGTCATGCGATTGAATTCAATCCTAATTGTTCTTGGTATTATCACCATTTAGCCGATATTTTCTTAAAACAAGAACAATGGCAAGAAGCGATGATTAACTATCGTCAAGCCATTGAACTTAATCCTAATTTCTCCTGGTCATATCATAATTTAGGAAATGCTTTATTAAAATTAAAATCCTGGGAAGAAGCAATTCAGGTTTACCGCCAAGCCATTCAATTAAACCCTGAATTTTATTGGTCTTATTGTAATTTAGGAGATGGGTTAGTTCAACAAAAAAAGTGGGAATTAGCTATTATTGAGTATTGGAAGAGTTTGGTCATTCTTCATCAAACAACTCAAGCACAGGATTTTGTTATTATTGCGACTAAATTAGGAGAAACCTTAGACTCTTACCTTCCTGAAACGATTGATCAAGCGATCGCTTATTATCAACAAGTGACGCAGAATCATCAACAATATCCTGAGTATAAAATTATTATTAATTTTATACGGAATTATCAAGATAAATGGGTTAAAATAGCTGATTTTTTCCTTTACAAACATTGGATAAAAGCTGCTTTAATTCTTTATTCAATGGTGGTTAAAGTTAATCCTGATGATCAGGAAATTATCAAAAAATTTAAGAGTGTTTATCAGAAAAAAGCTGATTTGGAAAAAATGATTAATTTGCAACATCAACAGATTCAGCAAAATTCCGAAAAATGGTCTAAATATGATGATGCGATCGCGGCTGAACAGACAGTTAATCATTATGATTATCCTGTAGCTGTGAATCAAAAAAATCGACAATATCTATTTAGTACCGATATTAATTTTGATTTAGACCAATTAGATCAACTGTTTGAAGCGGTCGGTTGGATGACTCGTTCTCATGAACAAATGAAAATCGCCCTTGAACACAGTTTTTTAGTTGTAACCCTTTGGTTTATTAAAGATACCAACAAACAATTAATTGGGTTTACTCGCGCCGTTTCTGATCAGGTTTATAATGCTACTCTTTGGGATGTTGTCATTCATCCCGATTTTCAAAGTCAAGGGTTAGGAAAAGCGTTAATTCAATATACCTTAGAAAAACTGCGCCAGCAAAATATTGAAAATATTACCTTATTTGCAGGTTCTAAAGCGGTTAATTTTTATCATCATTTAGGGTTTATTACTGACCCGAATGGAATTAAAGGAATGTTTTGGGTTTCACCTTGTATCTGAGAAATGGTGCGTGCGGCTTCACCTTACGCACCCTACATTTTTGCTATAGCTTTTTTGTCAATACTTTCAGTTTTTATTCTGCTATAAAAATTTGCTCAACGGTTAAATTATAGAATTCTATAGAAACTAAAATAAATTGGCTAAAACTTCCCCTGCAGTTAAAATAGGAATGGGAGAGTTAACAAACCCTTGTAAATCACGGGTAACAATTGCCTCTAAATTTTCATTCATTGCACAAGCAAGTTGAACCGCATCTTCAAAATCGTCTAAATTTAAAGCTAGTGCTGTTTTAACAATATCTTGATTAACAGCACAAACTTCTAATGTTAATAACAAATCAGAAACATACTGTTTACCAATTTGGGTATTCCTCTGTTTTTTGACAATATAAAAAATATCTCTTAATGTTGTTGCTGTTACATAACCGACGATTTGACCGGATCGAATTCCCTGGAATAACCGATCAGCATCTTCAAAAAAAGGCATCCTAGCCAGTAAACTATCTAAAATAATATTAGTGTCTAGTAATATTCTCATTTGAGATACTTCTCCGTTAAACTTTCATCTTTTAATCGTTCTACATCCTCATCGGTTAATTCAGTATTATCAGGTTTTAAACTTCCTCGTAAACGTTCCCAAACTCCATCAGGAACATCAGGACGAGGACGCAATTCTTGAGACAATGAATGAATAATAGACTCTACCAGTAATAACCGTTCATGAACGGGAAGTTTATAAGCAGCGTTCTTTAATTCTTGTAAATTCATTGTTGATTTTCCTTGATCGTTTATTTAATTCTATCTTATTTTTATAGATTGACCCTATAGAAACCGGGTTTCTGTTCCAGATTATTGCTAATCAACATAGAATTTTATAGAAACCAGGTTTCTGATTATTTTACTGTATTATAATTGAATAAATGCCAACATTCAGTGGCGATCGCCCAATCTTCTTCCGTATGAATCACTAATATTTTAACCTTTGAATCTGCGGTAGAAATTTCTTCATCAACGGGGTGAGAGGCATTTTTTTCTAAGTCTAATTTTAACCCTAAAAACTCCCATCCTTGACAAGTGGCTTCTCGAACTTTTTCGGCGTGTTCTCCAACTCCTGCGGTGAATACTAACACATCTAAACCGCCTAAACTCGCTAACATTTGCCCGATTCCCATTTTTAAGCGATGAATATACATTTCAAAGGCGAGTTTTGCTTTGGGATTTCCGGCTTTCATTTCGGTTAATATATATCGTAGATCTCCCGACTCCCCAACAATTCCTTTTAACCCCGATTCTTTATTTAAAATTTGATTCATTTGATCAACATCATATTGATATTTTCCTTGTAAATATAAAACAATAGACGGATCAATTGAGCCGCTTCGGGTTCCCATCATTAATCCTTCCAGGGGAGTAAATCCCATCGTCGTATTAATACTAATTCCATCTCGAATGGCGGCTAAAGAACATCCATTTCCTAAATGACAGGTAATTATTTTTAAGAATTCTAAGGGTTGACCTAGAATTTTAGCGGTTTGTTGAGCACAATATTTATGGCTAGTTCCATGAAATCCATAACGTTTAATTCCTTCTTGTAAATATTGATAAGGAATTGGATAAATGGTTACATAATCGGGCATTTTTCGATGAAAAGCGGTATCAAATACTGCCACTTGGGGAACAGTTCCTAATAGGGTTTCTACGGCTTCAATTCCTTCTAAATGGGCGGGGTTGTGGGTAGGAGCAAGGGGAATTAAAGACCGAATCGTTTCTTTTACTTTTTCATTAATCAATATGGCTTCAGAATAATCTGAACCCCCATGTACCACTCGATGACCGACAATATTAATTTCTGAAAGGGAATTTAATACTTGTGTTTCCCCTGCAATTAGGGTATTAAACATTTGAGCGATCGCGTCTTGTTTCGAGGTTAAATCGATTTGATATTCTTGTTTAACCTTTGAGGTTTTCACTTTCATTAACCCGAATTCTTGAGAAGCTGTCCAGTCAATGGTTGCTTCCCAAATCGGGTGTAGAGGATAGTCGGGTAACAAAGATTCTTTAATTTCATAAAGGCAGCTTTTTTGAGAACTTGAACCCGCATTTAATACTAATATTTTCATATCATTAAGAATTAAAATCAATAGTAATTTTAAATTTAAGGATAATCCAAAAATAGAAAAAATAAATCTTCTGTTTTATGGAATTTATCTATTAAATCTCTGTTCTAGGTTCCAATAGAAGACCGTAAGGTTTCATCTAAATGACAGCGATCAGCTAAAGTGTGTAATAACGGCCCACGAGATGATAATTCTACGATACTAACGGCCCCTGTGGGCATAGCAATGCGATCGCGGAATCTGCCAATATCAATTCCTAATAATTCACAAATTATAATTCTAATGGTAGCTTTATGAGAGACAATTAAAATATTACCTGATTGATAACGTTCTCCTATTTCTTGAAGCACCGAAGCACAGCGGCGAGCAATATCAACGCCTTTTTCCCCGCCTGTGGGTGCATTCCAACCGGGATCAGTTAACCAGCGAACATAATCATCATGGTAATTTTGATTCACCGTTTCGGGAAGTTTTCCTTCCCATTCTCCATAGGCAATTTCTTTTAAACCCTCTCGAAATTGCATTTCTAAACCCACTGCTTCACACAAAGGTTTTGCGGTTGCAATGGTGCGTTTCATGGGACTCACAAACGCCGCAACCCAAGGTAAATTTTGGTAAAATTTGGCAAATTGATCTGCCATCTTTAAGCCATTTTCGGTTAAATCTGGATCTAAATTGCCACAATAACCCCCTTGTTGACTATAGGTGGTTTCTCCGTGTCGAAGAAAATAAAGTTTAACGCTCATCATTTTTAGCCAGTTAGGACGCACAGTGAGGAATTAGATTGACATCCCCCCCTCAGAGCTTGTTCCTGAATATAGAGATGGGGTAGAACTTGGGTTCAAATTCTCCCTATCCTATCAGGTTGTCGTTAGCTTAACATATTGGTTGTAATTTCCCAGATGAATCAAAAATCTTTAACTTTTTTAACTAAAATTTTAATCTTTTGTTAAAGTTCCCTCCTGATAACTGCTAACCGTCCCCAAACCTTAAAAAAAATAGTAAAAATCCCAATAATGTGTCACTCAATTTCAAATCCAGTGCTATGATTTAACAAAAATTTCAATAGGATATCTAAAAAACCGCAAACCGTCGTTTTCAAGATATTCTATCTTCTCAGTGTTGAGAAACGAAAACCCTTACAAAAGTCAGGACTTATGGTAGCTGCACCCGATAGACCCATTGAGATGAATAACCCTCTGAGTCAGGAAGAACTCCGTCAAATTGACGCTTACTGGCGAGCTTGTAATTACCTAGCTGTTGGTATGATTTATTTGCGGGAAAATCCTTTATTAAAGGAACCGCTCAAACCCTCAGACGTTAAACATCGGTTATTAGGACATTGGGGTTCAAGTCCGGGGTTGAGTTTTATCTACATTCATCTCAACCGCTTGATTAAAAAATACGACCTGGATATGATTTATCTAGCTGGCCCAGGTCATGGTGCCCCAGGGGTATTAGCTCCGGTTTACTTAGAAGGAACCTACTCAGAAATTTATCCCAATATTAGCGAAGACGCCGAGGGGATGCAAAAATTCTTCAAACAGTTCTCTTTCCCCGGTGGTATTGGTAGCCACTGTACTCCTGAAACCCCCGGTTCTATCCATGAAGGAGGAGAGCTAGGCTATAGTTTATCTCACGCCTATGGGTCTGTGTTTGATAACCCCGACTTAATCTCCGTTTGTGTGGTTGGGGATGGAGAAGCCGAAACCGGAGCTTTAGCAACTGCATGGCATTCTAACAAATTTATTAACCCAATTCGCGATGGGGCGGTGTTGCCTGTTCTGCATTTGAATGGGTATAAAATTGCTAACCCGACTATTTTATCGCGGATTAGCCATGAGGAATTAGAAGCGCTGTTTAAAGGTTATGGCTATAAACCCTATTTTGTCGAAGGGTCAGACCCGACCTTAATGCACCAGAAAATGGCGGCGACCTTAGAAGAAGCCGTTACGGAAATTAAAGCCATTCAAGCGGAAGCCCGTTCAACGGGTACAGCGAAACGTCCGATGTGGCCAATGATTGTGTTACGCAGTCCCAAAGGGTGGACGGGCCCTGCGGAGGTAGATGGTCATAAAGTCGAAGGGTTTTGGCGAGCACACCAAGTCCCGATGGCTGATGTCACCACCAACCCGCCCCATCTCCAGTTATTAGAAGATTGGATGCGGAGTTATAAACCGGAAGAATTATTTGATGAAAACGGCCGTTTAATTCCTGAACTGAAGGCTTTAGCCCCCCAAGGAACTAAACGCATGAGTGCGAGTCCCCATGCCAACGGTGGCACACTCCGAAAAGACTTAAAGTTACCCGATTTTCGGCAATATGGGGTTTCTGTAGAACATCCAGGGAAGTCTGAAGTGGAAAATACAAAGCTTTTGGGTAATTTCCTCCGGGATGTGATGCGGAATAATCTGCACAATTTCCGGGTATTTGGGCCTGATGAAACGGCTTCCAATCGTTTAAATCCGGTTTATGAGGTTAGCAAAAAAACTTGGTTAGCTGAATTTTACCCAGAAGATTTAGACGGAAGTGAGTTAGCCACCGATGGCCGGGTGATGGAAATGTTGAGTGAGCATACCTTAGAAGGCTGGTTAGAAGGGTATTTACTCACCGGACGTCATGGATTTTTCCACACTTATGAAGCCTTTGCTCACGTGATTGATTCCATGTTCAACCAACACGCAAAATGGTTGGATATTTGTAAAAATGAAGTGTCTTGGCGAGCGCCGATTTCTTCCTTAAATATTCTATTGTCTTCAACGGTTTGGCGTCAAGATCATAACGGTTTTAGCCATCAAGACCCCGGCTTTTTAGATGTAGTTACGAATAAAAGCGCCAGTGTGACTCGGATTTATTTACCCCCGGATGCGAACTGTTTATTATCCGTTGCTGACCATTGTTTAAAGAGTACCGATTACATCAATGTGATTGTTGCGGATAAACAGAAACATCTGCAATTTTTGAGCATGGATGATGCCATTAAACATTGTACCAAAGGCATTGGCATTTGGGAATGGGCAAGCAGTGATGACTGTGGCAAAAATCCAGATATTCCTGATGTGATTATGGCGAGTTGTGGGGATGTTGCTACAATGGAATCTTTAGCTGCAACTGCTATTCTACGGGAAGAAATACCGGATTTAAAAGTTCGGTTTGTTAACGTGGTGGATTTATTTAAGTTACAACCGGATACAGAACATCCTCACGGGTTATCAGACCGAGATTTTGATAGTTTGTTTACAACGGATAAACCGATTATCTTTAATTTTCATGGCTATCCTTGGTTAATTCACAAGTTAGCTTATCGTCGGAAAAATCACCCGAATCTGCACGTTCGAGGGTACAAAGAGAAGGGGAATATTAATACTCCCTTAGAGTTAGCCATTAATAACCAAGTTGACCGTTTTAATTTGGTAATGGATGTTATTGACCGAGTACCAAAATTAGGTTCGGCGGCGGCTTACGTTCGGGAACGCATGAGAAATGCTATCATCGAAAATGTCAATTATGCCTATGAACATGGCATTGACAAAGATGAAATTGTGAATTGGAAATGGCCGTTTTAAATCCCTAGAGTTCTTAGAAACCGGGTTTCTCTGGTAGATTTGTTCCGAGAAATTAAGATAACTTTAAAAACCCGGTTTCTGTTACTCTTTACTAAGTTCTTAGAAACCGGGTTTCTTTGGTAGATTTGTTGCGAGAAATCAAGACCACTTCAGAAACTCGGTTTCTGTGAGTCTTTACTAAGTTCGTAGAAACCGGGTTTCTTTGGTAGATTTGTTGCGAGAAATCAAGATAATTTCAGAAACCCGGTTTCTGGTAGCCTCAGTTGTTAGAAGTTTCTCTGGTAGATTTGTTGCGAGAAATCAAGACCACTTCAGAAACCGGGTTTCTGGTAGCGTGCACTTAGTTGTTAGAAACCGGGTTTCTCTAGTAGATTTGTTGCGAGAAATTAAGATAACTTCAGAAACCGGGTTTCTGTTCGCTTGGACTAAAGGCTTAGAAACCGGGTTTCTCATTTTAAACATATATTAAAAAAGCCCAAAACCCCTATAAAATGGGGGTTTTACAAATATTCCCGTTTTTTATTCCCTGTTATTGTATTAATTTTTTTTCAAAATTAAGTAATTTCACGAGGTTTAATCTGTTGACCCTCAATAAATATCACTTTTAAATAAATTATGTTAAAATGGCTCTAACTCTTGCCAGAATTGGCTTTCAAGATTTTATTCAACAAAATCTCACCTTTGTTTTTGGTACTTAAATAAAGTTATTTAAAAAGTTTTTTTGTGATAAAATACTGGGTGTCGAGTCTAAGAACCAGAACCCAGGACAGTAATGATTATGGCGAGAAGTTTTAGCTCAGATCGTGTCATAGTGAAACTAAAGCCCGGAGCTAATTCCAATGAAATTAGCAACTTACAGGCGCAAATCGGAGTCACAAAAGTTAGCACAGCGTCACAACTTGGCATTGACATTTGGCAGATTCCCGACGGAAACGTAGAACAAATCATCTCGACTTATAAGAATGATCCCCGCTTCGAGTACATCGAGCCGGACTATATCATCACCCTGGAAGATACCTCAAAAACCAGAAATCCTGAAGAAAGCTTAAGCATAATTACTCCCCAAGCCACCACTCCTAACGATCCTGGTTATTCCCAACTTTGGGGACTGAATAACACCGGTCAAAGCGGGGGGACAGCCGATGCTGATATTGACGCTCCCGAAGCGTGGGATATTCAAAAGGGCAACCAAAACTTAGTTATCGGTGTGATTGATACCGGGGTTGATTACAACCACCCGGACTTATCGGCGAATATCTGGACAAATCCAGGGGAAATCGCAGGCGATGGCATTGATAACGACAGTAACGGATATATTGATGATGTCCGGGGTTGGGACTTTGCCTATAACGACAATAACCCGATGGATGTGCATGGACACGGAACCCACGTTGCTGGAACTATTGCCGGAAAAGGTAATAACGGCGTTGGGGTGACAGGGGTAGCTTGGAATGCCAAGATTATGCCACTTAAGTTTTTAAATGATAGTGGTTCCGGCTCTACATCCAATGCCATCCTAGCGATTAACTATGCAACAGCCAAGGGAGTCAAACTAACAAATAACTCTTGGGGAGGCGGTGGCTATAGTCAAGCTCTCTACGATGCCATCAATACTGCCGGACAACAGGGAGCTTTATTCATTGCGGCGGCGGGTAATAGTTCGCAAAACACAGACACAACCCCTGCTTACCCGGCCAGCTACGACCTAGCTAATATTATCTCAGTTGCCTCAACCACCCGCACCGATGGATTGTCCTGGTTTTCTAACTACGGAGCCACCACTGTAGATTTAGGCGCTCCTGGTTCTGATATTTATAGCACTCTTCCCAATAGTAGCTACGGGACTCTTAGTGGGACATCAATGGCGAGTCCCCATGTCACCGGGGCGGCGGCGTTGCTGTGGTCACAAAATCCCACTTGGACAGCACAGCAGGTTAAGAATAGCCTCATGTCAACTGGGGACTCGATTTCTGCCCTCAATGGCAAAACTGTCTCCGGGAAGCGGTTGAATATTTATAACGCTTTAATGAGTAGCAACCTCCCCACTGTCACCGTCAATGTCAGTCCGGTGACAGTACAGGAAGATGGTTCAGGGAATTTAACCTACAGTTTTAGTCGCAGTGGAAATTTAACCTCTGCTATGACGGTTAACTTTGGGGTCGCGGGAACAGCTAATGCGGCTGCGGTTGGGAGTGACCCAGCCGACTATACGGTATTAACCAACAGCGCAGTTACATTTAGTCCTAGCACAAAAACAGGGACAATTACCTTTGCTGCTGGCTCTAGTACGGCTCAGTTGGTAGTTGACCCAATGGCTGATACCCTAGCAGAAAGCCAAAACGAAACCGTTGTTTTCAACATCAACTCCGGTACAGGATACATTGGGGGAACTCCTAATACGGCAACAGGAACAATCGTTTCCGAGGAAGTTTTGCCAATTTTCACCAACCCCAATAGTATTACTATTCCGTCGAGAGGCAGTGCCTCGCCTTATCCATCAACGATTAACGTTTCCGGTGTCAGTGGGAACATTGCCAATATTCAAGTCAGCTTAAGCGGTTTATCCCATACTTATCCAGATGATGTGGATATGTTCCTGCAGGGGCCTGGGGGACAAAAAGTCATGCTCATGTCCGATGCTGGGGGATGGGATAACTTAAATAATGTCAATCTTACTTTTAGTGACAGCGCTTCAGGGACATTGCCAGATGGGTCTCAAATTACATCAGGAACCTATCGTCCAACTGACTACAATGTCGGTGATACCTTCTCTACTCCCGCACCCGCAGGCCCTTATGGTACGGCGTTGTCCGCATTCAATGGCACAAATCCCAATGGGGCTTGGCAGCTATTTGTGCAGGATGATGCAGGAGGGGATAGTGGTAGTATAGCTGGCGGCTGGAGTTTAACGATTCAAAGTTCTGGTGACACCACCCCACCTACAGCCAATAGTTTCACTCCTGCCGATAATGCCAC
>NZ_JBJUDF010000298.1:0-3171 GCF_046067725.1 Planktothrix sp. | reverse complement strand
AAATCATCTAATAAATTCGTAATTTCTCCCTGAGCATTCTTGCGGTTATCATCATAAATCATCAAAGTATTCAGGTCATGGTGGCGGCTTAACTTTTGGACACGGCGCACATCTCCCCCGGTGGCATCGAGGGCAGCGGTGATGGAACTGTGTCTGATGCGGTGGGGTGACATGGGTTTAGAAATTCCCGCTTTCTGGCAAAACTCGCGCACCAGGTCATAGATACCCCATCCCCCCAGGCGATGACCTTTGGTACAGGGGTCAAGGGTACAAAATAACGGTGCAGTTTTCCTAACTTTTCCCCTAGCTTGTAACCAATCCTGAATCGCTTCTAGGGTAGCTGTTCCCAATTCAATTTTCTCCTTTTCGGTGCCGCGACCTTTACCGTGTATCCACAAACAACGGTTATCAACATCCAAATCGGAGATATTGGCATTGGAGATTTCACCGCGACGCAGGGCATTTGACCAGAGCAGCCGGAAGATAGCATAATCGCGTTTGCCTTTGAGAGTAGAGTGATCGCACAATTCCAGAAGCGTTTTCATTTGGTCAGTGGGAATACCGGAAGTGTCAGTGTAGCGGCGAACCTTCTCGTTTTTGATATCAGCCAGAGTAAAGTTACAACGGCCAATGGTGCGGGCATAGTTGACTAAGGATTTAATGGCAGCAAGGCGACGGTTAACGGTGGATTCTTTCAGACCCTTGTTAATTAAGTGTTGACGGTAGTTAAGGACAAGGGCAAGGGCATCAAATTGTTCTAAAGCAAGGAATTCCCTGACTAACTCCGGTGTTGGGTCACTATGGGCAATGAAACTAAAGAAATCTCGTAAATCCTTGGCATAGGCTTGGCGGGTTTCGAGACTGCGTTTATTGGCGAGTAAATCTCCCAAAATGTCAGAATTCGCTGAAAGAGTACGGAAAGCTTTCTTACCTTTGGCAATGAGTCCAGACATAGTGATGCTTTTGCTATTGCTGCTATTCGTTATGTTATCCGTTATGCTATCCATTTTGCTATCCGCTATGCTATTCGTTATGCTATTGGGTCAAGGAAGGACTCGGCTGTAGAGAAAGTCTCAGGGGAAGTGTAAGGAAATGTAACGAGTTGCAGAAACCTTGGGTTAGGAGTCAATAAATAACTGATGATGTTTTCCTGGGGTAAAAGATTATCTTCAGTTCTAGGTTTGAGTTTATAGTTGACCGTAGCATCTGAATCCAGAAAAAATCTCAGTTTTAAGTTAAGTAAAAATACGGTAGCAAACTGATGAGAAATCTCTTACACTGAAATATAGAAAACAACAGCAACACGCTGAAAACCGTTCAATTTGGGCAATTATAATGTCTACGGTCTATGTGGGGGCTAGAATCCCTGTCTCTTTGAATCAACGGTTATCTGAGCATATTGAGAAAACCGGAGCCTCTAAATCCGAAGTGATGACAAGTGCGCTGGCAGCTTATTTAGGTTCGGTGCAGGATGTCTCCCTTAGAGAAATGGTGTTTCAGCTTGAGAAACGGGTGATGCTGTTGGAAGCTGAACGGAGGGTTAGTTGTAGCGAACTGCAAACATAAACACTTCAAACTGCAAACAAGTCAATTTTCAAACCACATTCACTGCAAATAAGAGGGGTCTCGAAACCACATTCACTGCAAATGAAACCACATTATTTGCAAACAAACCACATTATTTGCAAATGAAACTACATTCACTGCAAATAAGCTGTAACCGTTGCAGTAATTGGAATACAGCATTTATTACCTCCAGTGTGTCCAGATTAAACGAGATTTTGCACTGGACATATATGTTTATTGATTTAGATATAAACTGAACACAAAGAACAGAAAAACTCTATATGCAGTCTTTCTCGGATTAATTTAACTTCCCTCTGACGCATACAAGGGAATTCCCATGTTTAACATCTGGTCTCTCAAATCTTGGGTTCGACCTGGAGGCAACTGAGCGTGTATAAAAGAATTGACTTCACTGACTCGTATATTTAATAACTCAGCTAAAACTTTAGAAGTGTAACCATGCCGTATTAAGCGAGGTTCTAAATCGTTAAGTCCTACGTTCAAGACAGCTTCAGCCAGATCACGGGTGACAGGTTTTGTTGCTGCTTGATAAGCGTCTTCAAAAGCCCTCTGCAAATAATGTTCGATTTGCAATGGAGTCGTCAATCGTTCTGCTAAAAATGCAATAGCTTCATCGGTAATCAAATCTTCAGGCAGATAATCATCATAAATACACTCGCTCAACAGCCACTTTATATACTCAACCTGATGTCCTCTAATCCCTTCTAAACTAAAAATATTGGTTCGAGCACCAATCTCTTCCAAAGAGGGTCGGCGCAGATCGTTTTTCAATTTGGGATGACCCAGTAGCACTACAGATAAAGTGCAACCGCTTTGACGTACCAATTCAATTAAACGCTTAATTTTGACTAACGTACTATGATGAATATCATGAGCTTCATCGACAAAAAGCACTATAGGTTTACGGCGTTTTTGAATTAAAGCCAACAATTTTCGTTCTCTAAGTTCTGGGTGAGTCGGGGGTTTAGCATCCTTTTCTGTGCTTAAATCCAAAAACAAAGCACTCATCAAAACCCCGACGTTGACCTTATCTTTGTCAAGGGCAAGGCAACGAGAAATAATGATGTCTTTTTCGGAGGACAATTCCAATTGCAGTCGTTGTAAAGTTGTTGTTTTACCACAACCAACAACACCTGTTATCGCAATCAAACGACCTTGCCTAATTTGGCTGCAATCACCGTGCTAAATGTCAGTTCTTGAAATGGGTTAGGCTCAACAAAAGGCTGCACTTTCAATTGGGTTGTATTATTCTCGAAATCATTCGGGTTGCCTTTACTAATGACAGAGTTTGGTAAAGACAACTGTTTAGCTAAAGATTCAATCCGCTCCGCCCGTTTCTGCGTTCGTGTTTTCTTGAAACTACGGTAGCGATGTAGGGGAATTGGGCCATCTACGGGGAGAAACGGCCCATAGCGACGTTCACCATGTTCTACATACAGTTCGTTATCGAACAAGCCCCACCACAGAACTACAGTTTCTCCAGCCAAATCCGGCTCCACCTCATAAGCCACACCCTCAACCGTAACGCGAGCATCGATGCCAACTTTGCGGCGTTCGGGTGAGCGTGCAAATGTACAAAAACGT
>NZ_JBJUDF010000297.1:0-18029 GCF_046067725.1 Planktothrix sp. | reverse complement strand
TAAAAAGCAACAGAAAAGGTAATAGAGGCTTTATCCCCTACCACTTTCTTCATCCCTAATACATAATCGACATATTGACTAATAGCTTCTGCTTGAACTTCTGAATAACAAGCATTTAAAATTACACATTCAACACTTTTTTTAGCAAATAATCTAAACATACTGGCGAGAGTTTTCGTCTCCAGTAAGACCATTTTTCCCGTCTCATCTTCGAGGACAATTCCCTCTTGTCCGACTCCATGTCCGCAGAAATGAACAATTTGCGGTTGATAATCTAATATAGCTCGATAGAAATCACGAGAACGAACGGCCCATTTTTGTTCTAATTTAAACTGATGTCGTTTGTTAGCTCGTCGCAATCCTTCGTCTATTTCTCGGACTTCTTCATCTAACCGCAGGGGGGCTGTATTCTTGGGGTTAGCGGCTAGAATCAGAATAGTTTTCACACTATCATTATTATTCATTAATCAACAAAAAATATTTCTGGTATGTTTAGAACTGGCTAGTAACGATTTAACACATCAATTAATAATTGTCAATGGATAGAGAACTTTCATGTCAAAATTATGGGTTTAAATCTTCAAATTATCCCTTCTTTTTGAAAAATGCTAGATATCAATCATTAATCCCGAATTATTTAACAATTTTAAAGCCTAATTTCTAAAACTTGAAACCAAATGCACGAATAATGAGAAAATAAGAAAACTGGAATCAGCTTGATCACAGTCAAACGCACTCATTCAAGATTTCATAAGGGAAACGCTCAGATGTTTAAACGAATTTTGGCGATCGCTTTAGTCTGTTTTAGCCTTAGCTTGACAGGCTGTGTCTCCGTAGGTGGGGGATTAAATAGCTTTGTGGATACCGCCGATGGTTATGAATTTGTCTATCCCAATGGATGGGTACAGGTGAGTGTCTCCAATGGTGCCGATACCGTATTTCACGATATGATTGAACAAAGTGAAAATATCAGTGTCGTGATTAATCCGATTTCTAATCCTAATCAAACTTTATCCGAGATTGGAACTCCCACAGAAGTTGGATATACCTTAAGTAAAAAAGCGATCGCTCCTGAAGGTTCAGGACGTACCGCCGAATTAATTAATGCTGAGTCCTATGAAAAAGGTTCTAACCTTTATTATTGGTTAGAATATGCGGTTGAATTACCGAATCAGCAAAAACGCCATGATTTTGCTAGTGTTACCATTAGTCGGGGAAATCTGTTTACCTTAAATGTTTCTACCACTGAAAAACGCTGGGAAAAAGCGCAACAACTGTTAAAACAAGTTGTTCAATCGTTTAAAGTGTATTAATTTATAACTTTTGAATTCATGACTCAGCCAAATCGAATCACATTGATTTTAGCATCTGCTTCTCCGGCTCGCAAACGGTTATTAGAAACGGTAGGAATTCAACCGAAAATTTGTCCGAGTGAGTTTGATGAATCTCTGATTCAAGATTCTGATCCGGTACAGTTAGTTCAAAAACTGGCTCAAGCGAAAGCAGAAGTTGTCACCCAAACTTTGATTGATTCTCCTCAACAACAGGATGAAATGATGTTAGTTTTGGGGTGTGATTCGGTTTTGGCTCTTGATGGAGAAATTTATGGTAAACCTGCTAATCCTGAAGAAGCGATCGCTCGTTGGTTAACCATGCGCGGTCAAGTTGGACAACTGCATACGGGTCATGCGTTAATTCAGGTTTCGACCCCAAAAATTATCGTTCATTGTCAAACCACCCAGGTCTATTTTGCTAATATTTCTGATCAAGAAATTAAGGCTTATATTAATACTCAAGAACCGTTAAACTGTGCTGGATGTTTTGCAATTGAAGGAAAAGGCGGTTTATTTGTAGATAAAATAGAAGGATGTCATACTAATGTGATTGGATTGAGTTTACCGTTATTGAGAACCATGATTCAAGAATTTGGATATGATATTACGGATTTCTGGTAGTTGGAAATACACCTATTATTAACACCGCTAGATGGGGGGGACGGATGCTGACGGAAATCAGGCTTTTTACGTCAATGCACAAAATGGCGTTTTTGTCAAGGGGTCGATTTCGTACCCCATCTGTAAACCCGAAAATTGATGTTTCGCTACGTTCTAATTTTGTTAACTGATTCTGATATTTAACGAGAGAATCAGGGTTTTAGCCTTCGTTTTAGCGAGTAGACACAATAACCCCTTGGGAGGTGTTTTTTATAGTCTACCAGAACCCCGATGATTTCGTCAAGTATTTGAGAATTATTTTCAATCAAATATCAAAATTTCCTGACAAAGTTTTAAAAAACAAAACTATTGACCTAAAATGATTATCAAAACTTATCTAAAATGGGGTGCATCGGGTTTTCTTTTATATCCTCTAGGACAGTAGACAGGAAAGAGGAAAAATCAGATATTCTAGGAAAAAGAGTTTCCAAATAAATTGATAAAATTGGGCGATAGATTGTTGGGAGCTTAAATCAACTTGTTGACTACGCGACCATAAGACAATTAATAAAACAACATGAGTTAATCCTAAAAATAGGGGATTGACAAAGGATTGTAAGAAAAAACTGCCTAGAATCATGCCAAGATAGCAGCTAGTCAATATCCATCGAGATAAATTAAAGACGGTTACAGTTCCTAATTTAACGGTTAAGGTGTTAATTTGGAATTGGCGATCGCCTTCTAAATCAGGAATATCTTTAGAAATGGCGATCGCTACGCTAAACACTAAAATAAATAACGTTAACGCTAAAACCGAAGGTGGAATAACGGGAATTAAGGGGATTGATTGTTGTGATAAAACCCAGTTAAAGTGTAAATATAATCCTAAATTAACAATAACACCTCGAACGGTAAAAATACAAAAAGCCGCCCAAAAGGGAAACCGTTTTAACCGAATGGGAGGTAAAGAATAAATAGTTCCTAAGAACAAACTCATTCCCACCATCCCTAATAGATAATACCCCTGAAAAGCTGCAATGGTTAAGGCTAATATTCCTGTCATTGCAACAATTAGTTGACCTTGAAACCGGGAATATTCCCCAGAAGCGAGGGGTAAATTGGGTTTATTAATTTGATCAATTTCGATATCTTGGAGTTGGTTTAATCCCACAATATAAATATTGCCACAAATACAAGCTAACCAACTGAAAAATAAAGTCAACCCTTGTAAACTTAAACCCGGAAATTGCCTTAACTCACTTAACGCAATTAAATACATCCCTAAGACACTTAAGGTTGTACCGATAATGGTATGGGGACGAGAAAACTTCCAAAACGAGTATAACCCTGGAAAATTCTGTTGAATTAAATTAGGGGAAGAAATAACAGTTGGGGGAGATGAAACTTTGGTCATATTTCAAAAGACTTTGATCTTCTAAATGCTATCTTATACCCAATCCAGTTGTCATACTCATCGAATGCTGACGCTTGATTGTCATTCTGAACGCAGTGAAGAATCTCAAGGTGTTCTCGCCGAATCATCAGAGATCCTTCATGTCGCTTCGCTCTATTCAGGATGACAATTTTCAAGGAGTTTTGACAAACGGATTTAGTATTATTCTTGGCTAATTTTTCACCCCTACTATTAGTAGGGATTAATGCTTCAGGGTTTAGCATTAACCATTAGTTTCTGTCCTTACCCTTCCGGCTGCTGCTATCAATTATTAGATGATATTATTCGGATTGTAAACGCCAACCAGGTTTAATCACTTGACGTTCACGAGCGATGACTAAACTATCATCGGGAACATCATCAGTAACAATAGAACCCGCCGCGACGGTGACATCTGTTCCCAAGGTCAGAGGCGCGACTAAAACACTATTTGATCCGGTTTTTGTCCGATCTCCTATGGTTGTTCGATGTTTTTTCACCCCATCATAATTAGCGGTAATGGTTCCCGCACCAATATTAACTTTATCTCCTAATGTCGCATCTCCCAAATAAGATAAATGGGCAATATTGGTGGAAGTTCCGACTTGTGTATTTTTCAATTCCACAAAATTTCCAATGCGACATCCTTGACCCACATTTGCATGACCTCGTAAATGAGCATAGGGGCCAATGCGGGTTTCATCTGCAATTAAGCTATCAGAAACAACGGAAAACTGTATGGTGACATTTTTTCCAATCTGACTATTTTCGATTAAACTTCCAGGGCCAATACGGCTTCCGGTTTGAATGATTGTATTTCCTCGTAGGTGGGTTTGGGGTTCCAGAATCACATCCGGTTCTAACTGTACCGTATCATCAATCGTGATACTATCTGGGTCAATCATGGTGACTCCCGCCGCCATCCAATTGGTTTTGACCCAATCTTGTAAAACATGATAGGCATTAGCGAGATGTTGACGACTATTAATCCCTAGAATTTCTCGATAATCATCCACATCCACCGCCATCACTTGATCTAAAAGATGAACGGTATCAGTCAGATAATATTCCTGTTGATCATTATCCGCTTTTAGCTGAGGTAAAATTTCTGCTAATTTCGGCCAATGAAAACAATAAACCCCAGCATTAATGCGATGATTTTTACGTTGAGCATCGGTACAATCTCGATCTTCAACAATTTGCTTGACTAAATTTTGGCTATCACAAAAAACTCGACCATATCCCGTTGGGTTGGGTAAATGAGCCGCCAATAAGGTTGCTGCATTTCCGTGTTCTTTGTGAATGTTAATTAACTGTTCTAACGTATCAGGACGTAATAAAGGGACATCCCCATTTAAAACTAATAAATCCCCGGTAAAATCTTTTAAGGTGGGGAGTAATTGTTGAATGGCGTGACCTGTTCCTAGTTGTTGTTTTTGTTCAACAAATTCTAAAGTCGGTTGATGATTGTTTCCGTTTGTAATAGCATCCGTTTGTTGAAGAGAATTGCGGACTAAATCAGCGCCATAGCCGACAATGACTAATCGACGACAAGGGTGCAACGGAACACAACTTTCTAAAACCCGTTGAACTAAAGTCCGTCCGCCCAATTCATGTAAGACCTTGGGAAGATCTGATTTCATGCGAGTACCGCGTCCCGCCGCTAAAATTGCTACCGCTACCATCTACCGTTTTGGTTTCAATTGTGAGTAATAGACACGATCAACCGCATCCTAACTTATCTTTTCATAAGATGGACTCACTGCGCCATCGTTTCTTCCAATGAGATGTGGGTTCCAGGGAGGAAATGTCTTGTTCGGCTTGACGACGCAGGCTAATCACCTCGGCTGTATCAGATAAATCAGGATCTCGATAGGGAACGGCGGCGCGGGTTTGTAAATGTTCCTGTTCTTGGAGAGAAAGGGGAGGTAAACCCTCTGGGTCAAAACTCGCAATGGTTCCGGGTGTGCGTCGTCCAACCGGAGAGGTAGACCCAATCTTTAAGCCAGCTTCGAGTAACGCTTGTCTGACCGCCGCCGCACAGGAATAAGTGGCTAACTGTCCCTGGGGTTTGAGACATTGAGCCACTAAGGTTAAAAATTCGACTGTCCACAGTTGGGGACAATGGGGGGGTGAAAAGGGATCTAAAAAAATTGCATCAACTTTAAACCCAGAATTACAGACGCTTTGAATACTAGAGCGAGCATCCGCAATCATTAAATCAGCATTCAATAATTGAGTTTTTAAAGTATAATTTTTAGCGAGTTCTTTTAAAATATCTTGAATTAAATCAGGATAGGAATTGAGTAAGTTAAACTCTAAAGTTGCTTGGGGAATTCGTTGATCAAATTCTAAACCTACCCATTTAATTTTACAGTGAGGATTAGTTTCCCAAATCGTCGTTAAAGCGGCTGCTGTATTATATCCTAATCCGTAACAAATATCCAGTAAACATAAAGAAGAAGTTTCAGCTTTTTTTCTTAATTGCAAAGGTTCTACAAACTTGAGTTCGGCTTCCTGTTTCGCCCCAAAATGACTATGAAATAATTCTCCAAATTCTGAGGAAAAAAATGTAAACGAACCATCGGCTGTTAATTGAGGTGTTAAGTTTTGATTTTGGATCATTTTTCCTCCTGTCTAGGGTATATAAGCACAACACACGCACCGTTAACGATTGATCATAACCAACTGATTCAATGGTTTTTCAAGGCTGATGCAATATTGAGGGAAATGGTAACATGAGCATCACTCGACCCCGCCATCCCATCAACTTTCCCTTGGATATATTCATGCTTGATCAAACTGTTCTTTTCAGCTTCGAGATAATCGTCACGCGCCCTATCGGTTTGAGGATGAGCAATCATAACGTTTTTCCTGATTTCTGTAAAAAAGATTAAAGCAATTCTATTTAAGAATCCGATATGATAATTATAAAACAAATTGCTTTTGATCAAGAGTAAGCTTTTCAAGGCTTGTCATAAACCTTTAGGTCAAATTATTATCAAGATTGCTATGACTGCATCTCAACTGATTGTTTCCCCAGACTGGTTAGCCAACCATCTCCAAGATCCAAATATCATCATTGTAGATTGTCGGTTTTCTTTAGCCAACCCCCAACTCGGACAACAACAATATCAAGAAAGCCATATTCCAGGTGCTTATTATTTAGATTTAGAGCAAGATTTATCCAGTCCGATTCAAAAACACGGCGGACGTCACCCTTTACCTGAACCTGAAAAACTCGCCCAAAAATTATCGGAAATTGGCATAACCTCTCAACAAACTTTAGTCGTCGCCTATGATGATTCTCGATTTGCTTTCGCTTCTCGTTTGTGGTGGTTATTGCGTTATTATGGACATCAACCTGTTGTTTTATTAGATGGGGGGTTTAGCCAATGGAAAAATTTAGGATATCCCATAACCTCAGAATTACCTCATACAAAATTAGGGCAATTTACCCCTAAAATTCATTCTGAAATGTGGGTTGATATTGAAACTGTCAAAGCTCGAAAAGATTTACCCGGAGTCGTTGTTGTAGATTCCCGTGAACCGGATCGTTATTTAGGCAAAACCGAACCCATTGACCCCATTGCAGGTTCAATTCCAGGGGCGGTTAATTATCCTTGGCAAGAGGTGACAGAACCGACAGGATTTGTGAAAGTCAATGAACAATCTCAACGCTGGGAACCGATTCAAACGGCTGAAGAAATTATTGTTTATTGTGGTTCAGGAGTAACCGCCTGTGTGAATTTATTATCCTTAGAATTAGCGGGAATTCATCAAGCTAAACTCTATGGAGGCAGTTGGAGTGATTGGTGTTCCTATTTAATTGAAGAACAAAAAAAATGATTTTATATGAATAAAAAATACTTTATTGTAGAAGAACGATCAGTTTTTACCTGAATTCAATTACAATAAAAATTGAACATTTTTAAAGCAGGATTAATACCAATGCAAACCCTAGAAAAACCAACCCCATCTCTTCTGGATACCTCCTTAACCATTGCGGGAAAAACCTTCAAATCTCGGTTAATGACCGGAAGTGGGAAATATCGAAATCTTCAAGAAATGCAGGATAGTATTGCAGCCAGTGGTTGTGAAATTGTCACCGTTGCTGTTAGACGAGTCCAAACCCAAGCACCCGGACATGAAGGGTTAGCCGAAGCCATCGACTGGAGTAAAATTTGGATGCTTCCCAATACCGCCGGATGTCAAACCGCCGAAGATGCCATTCGAGTCGCCAGACTAGGGCGGGAAATGGCAAAACTATTAGGTCAGGAAGACAATAATTTTGTCAAATTAGAAGTGATTCCCGATAGTAAATATTTGCTGCCTGACCCGATTGGAACCTTAGAAGCGGCGGAACAGTTAGTCAAAGAAGGATTTGCCGTTTTACCTTATATTAATGCCGATCCCTTGTTAGCGAAACGATTAGAAGAAGCGGGTTGTGCAACCGTGATGCCTTTAGGATCTCCCATTGGTTCAGGACAAGGAATTAGGAACGCTGCTAATATTGCCATCATTATTGAGAATGCCAAAATTCCCGTTGTGGTGGATGCCGGAATTGGGGCACCGAGTGAAGCAACCTTAGCAATGGAAATGGGTGCAGATGCCTTATTAATTAATTCTGCCATTGCCTTAGCCCAAAACCCAGTCATCATGGCAAAAGCCATGGGAATTGCCACCGAAGCCGGACGTTTAGCGTATCTCGCTGGACGCATCCCGGTTAAAACCTACGCTGAGGCATCTTCCCCCTTAACAGGGACTATTACCAGTTAATGTTTTGTTTTTGTGTAAATTTTTGTTATGGTTGATCTCAGATAGTAATCTATGGATTTTTACTCATGCCTTATACAACCGAAGAAGGTGGACGGCTTAATAACTTCGCGGTCGAACCTAAAGTTTATACAGCCGAACCCCCGAACAATTCACAAAAACGGAATTATCTCATTGGTGGTGTTGCTGGGATTGTCTTAGTGGTGGGTTTAGTTGTCCTCGCTGCTTTTGTCTCCTAGACCAGCAACAATATGACTCCAGGTGGGTTTAGGGAATTTTTTGTCCATCTCGAAGATTCAACCCAACCCGTCTCTCTAAATGGGAATTGAGTAGGGACGGGTTATCGCAAAATTAAGCGGTTCCCTGTTCCCCATGCCTTTGCATAGAAGGATATAAGCAGAGGTGTCATAGCTTAAAGGCTGAACATGGGGACGAGTAACCATTCTTCTGTTATTTTATCAGAAACGAATCAACGCACTTATCATCGCTTACAACAAGCGCTGCGTTTACAACTTCGTCATCAAATTTTTATTGCTGTTTGTGATAATATTAATCTACGCAATTATCTTGCCCAACAGTTAGAAACCGATTTATTATCCCCCAATCAATCTAAAATTTCTTCACCCTTAATTCGTTTAAAACTTGATTTAAGTGACCCAAATCCTTTTGAAGCGATCGCTAGGTGGTCTGCTCAAAATCCATCGAATTTAGAACATCAACCAATTATCGGATTTCAAATTTTAGGAGTCGAACATCTTACCCGCCAACCTCCCGCTATCCAATGGTCATTTTTACGATATTTACGAACCTTAGAACAGTATCTTGAACAGTTAGAATTTAGCCTTTTGTTGTGGATTTCTTCTCCTTGGTTATGTTGTATTGAACAATCAGCACCGGAATTTTGGAATCGGCGCACCGGGGTGTTTGAATGGATTAGTGATCCGACTCCCAGTGATGTAGATGCTTCTAGTGTTTCTGAATTCAGCACCGAGGAAAAAACACCCGATCCGTTAAAACAACTCCTCGATCAAATTCAATCTCTTCAAGAACAACCTGCTTCATTTTCCCTGCGCCAAGCTTATCAACAATTAGGGACAATTTATCGTGATCGCATTATAGCCGGAGACAAGACAGAACTCAACTATACATTAGGAATTCAAGCTTATGAAAAAGCCTTAGAAATCATACCAGAAACCTCATTTCAGTTGAATCATGGATCTGAACCTGACAACTTTATTGAAATCTGGAATGACTTAGGAACCTTGTATTGGATGAGATTTCACCAACAAATTCCAGAAAAAAACGTTTCAGCGAATGTGTTAGTTGATTTAGAACAAAGCCTTATTTGTTATCAAAATTCTTTAATGAAAACCGATCCTGAAATCGAACCGGATCTATATATTAAAATTCAAAAAAACTTAGGAATAGCCTATAGTAATTTAGCCACCTGGCAAGATACCACTCAAAATTTAGAACAGTCAATAATTGCGTATACAGAAGCGTTATCTTATCTGAAGTTAACCGCAGATCAAGTTAATTCTGTTCAGATAGAAGATTATGCCACGATTCAAAATAATTTAGGAACTTTGTATTGGAAATTGGCACAACAAAGCCAACCCATTCCTCACCTGAAAGCGGCTATTACGGCCTATACTGAGGCGATGAAATTTTACACCCCACAACAAGATCCCCTCAACTATGGGTTGCTACAAACGAATTTAGGAACCGCTTATTGGACACTCAGCCAACATCAACCCTCAGCCAAATTGCTTTTGCAAGCGATTCAAGCTTATCATCAAGCCCTAACTTATCGGACGCCCGAATCGGCTCCCATAGCCTGCGCTGCCACCTATAATAATTTAGGCATAGCTTATTGGCATTTAGCCAACCACTATCAAAAGTCAGAGATTCGTGCTAGATTGCTGAAAAGGGCTATTGTCGCCTATTCAAAGGCGTTGTCAATTGCTCGTTGTCTAAGCCCAACCCAACTCACGTTTGACCCGTTAGCAACTCATAATAACCTGGGGCTAACTCACTACCAACTGGCAACAGACTCTAACTTACCTCTGTTGCAAACCACTCGCATTTCTTTATTAAAAACCGCACTCAAACACCATCTTCAAGCGGATATTAATGGGCTGACACAGCCAGAAACAAAACCATTGACTATTGGTGCCATCTCCGACTCAAAGCTTGCTGAACATCATCAAACGACTTTGAGTTATTTGCTTAAAACCATTCGCGCCTTCTACAATGAGTCTGGGTTACAGGGGCAAAACCTGGCTTTATCTCAGATTCCAGGTCATCTACTACCCGAAATCTTACGGGTTCTGTAACACAATACAACTAAATTGGCATTTTGTTAGGTCTAGGTTCAACTTTTCCATTAACATTGAGATGTCTATTTAATCCTTCTGGTTCAACCTTCTGCTCAATATGGGTGGTTATGGCATCTGCAAAGATTCTCGTGGTCGATGACGATCCAGCAATACGAAACTTAATCAGTCGCTATCTTGGCCAACAAGACTATGAAGTTGACACGGCTGGTGATGGCCAGTCGGCATTGGAAAGGTTTGAACTCTTCAATCCTGACTTAGTGGTATTGGATCTGAATCTACCCGATACAACAGGTTTAGCATTATGCCGAGAAATGCAAAGTCGAACCAGTGTATTTATCCTAATGCTAACCAGCGAAAAAGATCCTAAACTGGGACTCAAGGAGGGAGCCGATGACTTTGTAACCAAACCCTTTGATTTAGAAGAGTTAAACCTTCGGATCAAAGCGATTTTAAAGCGTCAACGAACTCCTTGTGATACACAACCCAAAAATTTAGTTTATGGAGATTTAATCATCGATCCCAATCGTCGAGAAGTGCATATTCGGGGTGAATTAATCGCGCTGAGTGCCTTAGAATTTGATTTATTGTATTGTTTAGCTCGTAAACCGGGTCGAGCTTGGCGACGGGCTGAATTATTGCAAGAAGTATGGGATTATGAGTATGAAGGAGAGCAGCGAGTGGTTGATGTTCATATCGGTCAAATTCGTAAAAAAATTGAACCCGATGCGGATAAACCGTCCTTTATAAAAACGATTCGGGGTGTAGGATATATGTTTGATCGGCGCAACAGCGAACGTTAATTGTCGTGGGTGATAGCTCTAATTTTTTAACGGTTACTGTTGGTTTGATCACAATTGTCTGATTCAAAGGGTAGCTACAGAATTAAGGGGTTGAATGTTATCCTCAAGGCCAGCCTTTGTAACTCCAGTGCTGAAAACTGAGGGCAAGGTTCAACATTTTAAGCAACAGTTATAGCAGGGAACAGAAAATAGGAACCGCGAATAAAGTCCCTTTTTGATAACGGGTTTGAGGTTTTTTTCCTATCAAACATCCTACTGCAATTGCTATAAAGTCTCGGGTTAACCTTTTTACTGACCTCTTCGTTAAATCTTGTAGTCATGACATCGGCAAAGATTCTTGTAGTTGATGATGATCCAGCCATCAGAAATTTAATTAGTCGCTATCTCAGCCAACAAAACTACCATGTAGAGATAGCGTCTGATGGCCATTCGGCGTTGAAAGTCTTTGAACAGTTCAACCCGGATTTAGTCATATTAGATTTGAATCTGCCCGATACCAGTGGTTTAACATTGTGTCAGGAAATGCAAAGTCGAACCAGTGTGTTTATTCTGATGCTAACCAGTGAACAAGATCCTAAACTGGGCTTAAAGCAAGGAGCCGATGATTTTGTTACTAAACCTTTTGATTTAGAAGAATTAACCCTTCGGATTCAAGCGATTTTAAAGCGTTATCGAGTCCCTTCTGATAAACAGCGTCAAAGTTTAACCTATCGCGATTTAACGATTGATCCAAATCGACGGGAAGTTTATCTCAAAGGTGAGTTAGTCACATTAAGTGCGTTGGAATTTGATCTGCTTTATTGTTTAGCGAGTAAACCGGGTCGAGCGTGGGAACGCAAAGAATTATTACGGCAAGTTTGGGGCTATGAAGATGACAGTAGTGAAGCGGGACGGGTGATTGATGTTCATATTGGTCAGATTCGCAAAAAAATTGAACCTGATCCTAAAAATCCTTCTTTTATTCAAACCGTGAGAAGCGTGGGTTATCGCTTTGATTAATAGAGTGGCACTCTGGCTTTGCTGGGGGTGAGATTCTGCAACACCCAGCCTCGGATATCCAGGGTTGCATCCGTTGATGCAGCCCCTTTGATCTGATCCGAAGGCTAACAGAATTTGACAACAGTTTCTTTTCCCGCCTGTTGCTGATTCACCTTAAACAGTCAATTAGGAATGTTTCTTGTCCTAAGACTGAAATAAGGTTTCCAGATAAATACGAGCCGCTTGACGATAACTGCTCGATGCTTCTGGGGTGTTGCTATTTCCATTCTGCAACAAAAAAAGTGACAGGGCGGCGGAAAAAACCCGATCTTGATCCCAGTCTGGGTGGGTCTCCAGATAGCCCTGGAGGGATTCGTGCAGCGTTTCAGGAATTTCGGTCAAGATGCTCACACTTGTGTTCATGAAACTGCTCTCAGGGTGAAGGTACAGGATAACCCACAACTTCAAGTTTGAGGTTGGGCAGGAACTAAGTTCCCAACTTTCCCCTAAGATTTGAAATTGGGTCATCGATTCATTTTGTGCGATCTAGGGGTAGGGTTGTCAATGTTGCAAATTGTTACAAGCTGTCACGGAGTTTCTGGGTACTGACGAGAGAATCGATATTTGAAGGAGATTTTTTGTTACAAATCTTCATCAATAACCCATTTTGATCATTCTTTTCCCAGATTTTGAGGAAATCCCCAATTCCACCAGAAGACCGTCACCTTACCCTTTGTCCTGTGGAAAACCCCGACTAACCTGTGGAAAATCTGGCTCTGACTTGGGGAAAACTTGTGGAATCGGTGGGGAAAAGTTTCTAAAACGATAAGAATTTTAAAGATTTTGGGATCTGGGTCAATCTGCTATGCTTTCAGGGGCTATCAAGAATAGGGAATCAGAAATCAGGGAGGAAAGCCAACACAGTGTGCTGATGAAAATTTTATGTAGAAATCGTTGAAAACGGTGATCAAGTTAAAGGTTTTAATAATCGGAAAAAAGCAATTAAACCAACGTTAATATAAACAAAGTTTATTGAATTTAGATCTCAAATCAAAATACTAGGGGGAATCATTAACCTAGCATTTGTAGTTGTTTGTGGTGCTTGATCAAAAATTTTGGGAAATTAACAGGGGATAGATATTTAAGCATCCATCTTATATAATAATTAAATCTGTTTTTCAGATCTACCGGATTCAGATCGGTTAAAGTCTAAGCATCATTCCTTCATTGTCTCCTGTCTTTTTCCCTTTAGGTTCGACCGATTTTCACCATTTCCTTCTCTGTGTTGCTTTCTGTCTGTTGTCTTCGGTCTTCTGTATCCTATCTCCCGTCTTCTGTCTTCCACTATGCCTAAGTTACGTCAATCTTCCTTTCGTCGGATTCTACTATCGCAGATTTTACTGCTTAGTCTTCCTGTGCTTCTGGTGGGGGAGTATGTTACCTATAGAAAATCTCGTTCTGGCTTACTGGAAATAGCCCGTTTTAATTTAACTGAAAGTGCAACCCAAAAATCACAAACGATTGAGGAATGGATTAATTCTATCAAGTCCAGTTTGAACCTAGCCACGGAAAATCTTGTGTTACAGTCAGGAACCATTCAACAGTATTCTAAGTTCCTGTTCCAACTCCAGAACCAAATTTTTCCACCTGTCAATTGTCTACAGTTGACTCATTTACAAACTGAACAAATTATTGCTAGTACCTGTGGGAGAGAACCCATCTATTCTATCCCTAAAAATTTCTGGCCTTTACAAAAACCTGAACATCCTAAAATTGATATTAATTATTTATCTCCTCCAGCCACGTTACAACAGTCAGATTGGCAAAATCAAGTCAGATTAGTCTTTAGCTCTCCTATTTATATTAATCAAAATAATAAATCGATATTAAAATATGTACTCAGTTTAGAATCGACTTTATATTTAGAAGCAAAAGATCGTCCTAAATCTTTAACCGGATTTACAGTCATTATTGATCAAGGGGGAACGATTATTAGCCATCCTAATCTACAAAAAGTAGGAAGTAACATCGAAGGTGAAGTAGATGCGGGTCGATTAAATAATTTATTATATAATGCGTTAGCGAATCAAAAAAACTCTTTTATTCATCTGTTTTCTGTTGATCAATCTGGAAGAGAACTTTTAGCGGGATACGATGCAATTCCTAGCCCTATTACCCAAGAAACTAATCATCAATGGGTGATTTTAGCTGTTGTTGATTTACAGTCGGCTTTATCAGGATTACAAGATATTAAATCTCTATTAATTTATTTAATTTTATGTTTGGTCATTGCCATTATTTTTGCTGCACTGTATGTTTCCAGAGGTTTAGCACGTCCATTAGAAAAGTTGAGAGATTATGCCTTGAAAGCTAATAATGTAGCAACCCCTGGTCAAGTCCCTCACAATCTTAAAATTCGAGAGTTTAATCAATTAGCGGAAGCTTTAAATACAATGGTGGGCAGTCTTAGAGCCAGAGCACAAGCCTTAGAATATGCGTCTAAAGAAGCTCAAGTTGCGAATCGATTGAAAAATGAATTTTTGCGAGTGGTTTCTCATGAATTAAGAACTCCTTTAAATGGTATTATTAATTCAATTAACCTGATTCAAGATAGATTTTGTGAGAGTCAGGAAGAGGAGGAAGAGTTTCTGAAAATTGCCTATGATTCGAGCAAACATTTATTAAATTTAGTTGATGATATTTTAGATATTGCTTTAATTGAAGAAGGCAAGTTATCGGTCATGCTTGAGCCTACAGATTTAGAAAAAATCTTAAGAGATGCGGTGAATTTAAAAATGGTCGATATTCAACAAAAAGGCTTAACAATTGATCTTCCGGTTCTGAATCAAGCGATGATTGTTCAAGCTGATCCTGATAAGTTAAAGCAAGTTTTGATTAATATCCTTGATAACTCGGTGAAGTTTACCAAATCAGGAGGAATTACAATTTCAACTGGTATTGAATGTATCTCGAATTTAGAAGATAATTCCCCCAGTACCGCCCTTGAGGAAAGGGAAGATAATAGTTCCTTGAAATCTGCTTCCGTGCGATATCAAGTCGTTTTAACCATTAAGGATACAGGAATAGGAATTGTACCCGAACAACAAGACAAAATCTTTGAACCGTTTGCTATGGTCGATGGTTCAACAACACGGGAATTTGGAGGAATTGGATTAGGTTTAGCGATTTCTCGTAGTTTAATGCAAATGATGGGGGGTTATATTATTCTCGATAGTAGTGGATTAAATCAAGGAACCAGCGTGATGATTGGAATTCCCTTCGCGGATATTGATATCAAATCCTCGCCGAATCAAGATTCAATTTCTACTCCTCAAGTGAACTCGGTTTCTATTTAATCTTGAATCTAAGTTCAAAATTCTGATTTTTTGCTATAATAAAACAGGCTGACCGTCCGCTTTTAACGATTCACTTAAGGCACAGAGAATGTTAACCAATTCTGCACCCACCCAACCGGAAGAAATCGGAGAAGGTTGATGATTTTGAATTCCATCCAGAAAGCAATTGCAAACCTGTGCTAAGGGTTCGCGGGGTTCAACCGGAATGATTTCTCGATTTAATCCTGCGGCTTTCCAACTGTTATCAATGCGATTAAAATAACCTTGCTGGATAGACAAAGGCGCGTCTAATTGTAATTCATCAAAAATTAACGTTCCCTGGGTTCCAACGACCGCTAAACGACGTTGTTTATCGGGATTTAACCAACATAAATGTAGAAACGCTTCAAACCCACTTTCGTAGGTTAAATTAGCAATCACTAAATCTGATAATTTCGATTCAGGTTGTAACCAAACGGTTCCTGTGGCTTTAACTTTAATTGGTTTTTCTCCTAACCAAGTGTTAAAAATACCAATATCATGTATGGCTAAATCCCATAACGCATCCACATCTTGCCGCACCGGTTCTAAATGGGTTCGGGTCGCGTAACCATAGCGTAATTCGCCGATTTTCCCTGACTGAATGACCGTTTTTCCTTGTTCGACTGCGGGATGAAATAAATAAGTATGATCAACAAATAATTGCTTGTGTTTTTGTTGCGCTAGTTCACATAATTGTAACGATTCAGACGCACTTAACGTTAAAGGTTTTTCTGTGAAGACATGACAGCCTTTTTTTAAAGCGGCTGAAATTAACGGAAAATGCGTTACCGCAGGGGTAGCAATTACCACCGCCTCTAAATTAGGCAGATTCCAAACCGTTGTTTCATTGGTGACGAAATGAATGGTTTCTGGAAGTTGAAACCGTTCTTTTACCGCTTGTAAACGCTCTGGGTTAGAATCAGCGATCGCTACAATTTTACAGTCAGGATGTTGATGGAAATTCCGAATTAAGTGGACTCCCCAACGACCCGCACCAAAAATAGCAAGATTAATCGGATGGGTCATAACAATTGATTAAAATAGGGGCAGGAAGATCCCGCCCAGCGAGATCTTGAAAAGATAACATTAACCCTCAGAAGGGTTTAGGAATTTTTGCACCGTTTGTACATCTTTATCTCCCCGTCCTGAACAATTTAAAATAATCCGAGGACTGCCTTCTAATTGGGGACAAAGTATTTCTAAATAAGCGATCGCATGGGCCGTTTCCAAGGCGGGAATAATGCCTTCTAAACGAGATAACCGTTGAAACGCATCTAACGCTTGTTGGTCAGTCACACTATAATATTCCGCCCGACCCAAATCTTTTAAATAGCTGTGTTCTGGGCCTACACCCGGATAATCTAACCCAGCACTAATGGAATGGGCTTCCATCACTTGACCATCATCATCTTGTAACAGATAACTCATCGCCCCGTGTAAGACTCCCACTTGACCATGAGTTAAGGTGGCGGCGTGTTTCCCCGTTTCTACCCCTGACCCGGCGGCTTCTACCCCAATAAGGCGCACAGAAGATTCATTCACAAACTCATTAAATAGCCCCATAGCGTTTGAACCGCCACCGACACAAGCTAATAAAATATCGGGTAAACCGCCCCATTTTTCTAAACATTGGCTGCGGGTTTCTAGTCCGATGACATTATGAAAATCTCGGACTATCATGGGATAGGGATGGGGGCCAGCGACGGAACCGAGAATATAATGGGTTGTTTCCACGTTCGTTACCCAGTCGCGGATGGCTTCAGAAGTGGCATCTTTTAACGTTCCAGTACCCGCTTCCACAGGTCGAACTTCCGCCCCTAACAACCGCATTCTAAACACATTGAGGGCTTGACGTTCCATGTCGTGAATGCCCATATAAATCACACAGTCTAGGCCATAGCGGGCGCAAACTGTCGCCGTCGCCACCCCATGTTGACCCGCCCCTGTTTCCGCAATAATGCGTTGTTTACCCATTTTTTTGGCTAACAATGCTTGGGCGAGGGCATTATTAATTTTATGAGCCCCGGTGTGGTTGAGGTCTTCCCGTTTCAGATAAATTTGGGGGCCTGTACCATCGGGTCTAGCATAATGTTGGGTGAGGCGTTCGGCGAAATACAGAGGGCTAGGTCGTCCCACATAGTCCCGCAGCAAGTCTTGGAGTTCCCGTTGAAATTCGGGATCTTGACGATAATGATAATAGGCGGTTTCCAGTTCAGCTAAGGCGGGCATTAAGGTCTCTGGAACGTATTTGCCGCCAAATTGTCCGAAGCGTCCGAGAAGGTCAGGGCGTTGTGTTGCGGTGAGTTGGGGGTTTGGAGGTAAGGGAGTGGTAGTCACGGCGCAAGAAAATTATTAATATTGAACAATTTTCTAATTATATAGCGAGTCTCAAT